>DAHXMQ010000022.1 GCA_027371625.1 Candidatus Methanoperedentaceae archaeon
ATATTTTTTTTCATTTTATTAATATCTGGAAATATGAGAATAGTAAGGCTCGGGAATAAGAAAATTTACCTGTTATTATTCGGCATTTTTCAGGCAATGACCATGCTGATGTACTTTGTTTCCATACTAAAAGGGTCTGTCTCGGTTGCCGTGCTGTTATTGTATACCGCACCTGCATATGTGACTGTACTTTCACCTTTGCTTTTAAAAGAAAGCCTAACAAGGAAAGGGATAATCGCGCTATTTCTTTCGATTCTCGGAATTGTATTCATCGTCAATCCGGAAAGACTTGATTTTTCCCAGTCCCTTGGTATAATCGCAGGCATTCTCTCAGGTGTGGCGTATGCCTTTCAGATAATAACCTCAAAGCATATAAGTTCAACTTATTCAGGCTATACCCAGGCATTCTGGAGCTTCATAATAGCTACCCTTATTTTCCTTCCTGTAGGAGTTGCACCGAAAGAGGTTGTTTTTGAGAATATGGTTTTCCTTATACTTCTTGCGATATTCCCCACAATACTCTCGGTCTCGCTTTATTTTAACGGCTTAAAAAAGGTCAAAGCCCAGAGCGCCAGCATTCTGGGATTAATAGAACCTGTAAGTGCGGTTATTCTGGCGATTCTTATTCTTGGTGAAAAAATTTCAACCCTTGAAATAATAGGGGGCGTACTTATATTAGCAGGAGCCGCGCTGGTCATGAGAGACGCATGAACGATATAATCCACGAATGCTATCGCAGAGCCGGGAAAGTCGCCTCGAAGGTAAGAAAAGATGCAGTAGGCAGAATAAAAGAAGACGTACCCTTGCTTGAGGTGGCAGAGTACGTTGAGAAAAGAATTGAAACTCTCGGAGCAAAGCCTGCGTTTCCCTGCAACATCTCGTTGAACGAAGTTGCCTCACATTACACGCCTGAGGACTATATGCCCCGTTTTAAAAAAGGAGATGTTGTCAAAATAGACATCGGTGCTCACATAGATGGCTATATTGCAGATACGGCTACAACCATCGAGCTGGGGACAAAAAACCATACAAGGCTTATCATGTCATGCGATGAAGCACTTGAAAAGGCAATCGCGTCCATCAAAGACAGGGCAGAGACAGGTGCGATAGGGAAAATAATCGAAGAAACTATTAAAAAGCATGGTTTCAATCCTGTAAAAGATCTTACGGGTCATAGCCTTGAGAGGTATAAACTGCATGCAGGCGTGACCATTCCAAATTGCAAGAGCTTTTTCAGCAACAGGATAAAAAAGGATATGGTTTTTGCAATCGAACCTTTTGCAACCTATGGTAAAGGCAATATAAAACACGGAAAACCGCATATTTTTGCCCTGAGCGGAAGGATTAAAGGGAAAGAACCAGAGGAAATCAGGAAGAGATTTGGCACGCTGCCCTTTGCCTTGCGATGGATTCCTGAGATAAACCGCAAAGGATTAAGGGAATATCATGAATTGATTGAGGCGGGCGGTGAGATTGTCGCCCAGTCTGAACATACGGTGATAGTCAATGAAGAGGGGTGCGAAGTAATAACAAGGTAGGAAAAGTAATATGCTCTTAGGACATTATTAATATGCGAATATGAAAGGAAAAGACACCATCGTTTATGAAGCGCATGGAAACCTTTATCTCAACATTACAAACAGGTGCACTGCCGAATGCGTTTTCTGCCTCAAGCGGTATTCGGATGGGGTGTATGGTTATAATCTTCGGCTTTCAAAGGAACCCACACTTTCAGAAATTTTAAAAGAACTTTCGGAGCATGACCTCTCAAAATACAGGGAAGTTGTCTTCACAGGCTTTGGTGAACCATTAATACGCTTAAATGATGTCCTTGAAATCACGAAATGGCTCACAAAGAAGGGAATTGCTGTAAGGCTGGATACCATCGGGCATGCCAAACTGCTGTATCCTGAAAGGAATGTTGCACGCGAACTTGCAGAATCTGGCATGAAGGTTGTGTCCATCAGCCTGAATTCCCAGGATGCAGAAACATATAATCAATTGTGCGACCCGAAATACATAAAGGCATATGAGAAAATGCTTGAGTTTGCTCGCGACGTTTCAAAAACCAAGATGGCACTTCGATTCACCGTGGTTAACCTGCCAGTGGTTGATATTAAAAAATGCGAGAAGATTGCGAAGGAATATTGTGCTGATCTCAAGGTAAGAGGATACGGAGGTTCAGTATAAACTTTTTACCATAAACTATAATTATTAAGATATTCATCTATCCCGATTAATTGGGTAGGAGGAGAACCCCCTGAAGAAACTACTATGGTATCTGATTGCAGGAACACGCGGAGGGCATACCCGTGCACTAATCCTGAGGCTGCTTATTGACAGACCTTACAATGCAAATCAATTAACCGAGGTTATGAATATGGACTACAAAACAATCAGGCATCATCTGGATATTCTTGTAAAAAACGGAGTAATCACAATGGAAGGTGACAAATACGGCGCAATGTATTTCCTTTCCAAGACTATGGAGGCAAATTTAAATGAGTTTAATCAAATTTGGGAAAAAATTGATAAGCAAAGTAAATGAACAAGACAAGGAGGAAGTTTTATTCAGATAACAGAGATTGCATATTATATCACGGCAGGTAATATCGTATTACTGCTCGTGCTTTTAGTTTCATATTTTGAGATTTACAGTAAAATCAAGTCTAATTTTACTCTCGGTCTGATAATCTTCACAATCGCGCTCCTGCTGCAGAGCATTTCAAGAGCCGTCATGTTGTTGCTCATAATTACAAACCCGCCCCCGCAGCCTTATCAGATATTATTAATTAATTTGTTGGGCTATAATCCGATATATGTGGTAATCCCGGATGCAATCGAATTTGTAGCATTGAGCATACTGTTGTATTTCACGCGAGAGTAGGATAGTATAAGGATGAGGATATCGTGTGCATCGCTGTTTCTCTGGGAATACAGCATCTATGACATAATGGAAATACTGTTAGAGGCAGGCATCAAAAGCATTGAATTCTGGGCAGAGACCCCTTTTTTCTGGATGAACAGAAATGACGAGACTGCCATCGCTTCACTGGTAGAGGCAGTATCCATGATGCCGCATGGGTGCACACTTCATGCCCCGATTCTGGATTTAAACCCTTCGTCGTATAACGAGCTTGTACACGAAGCCACAATCAAGGAAACATTATGGTCTCTTGAGCTCGCGGATACTCTCGGTGCAAGGATGGTTACGATTCATCCTGGTAAAAGGACAGTTCACCGCACCCCTACCAATGAGGACAGGGAGAGGTTCATGAAATATCTGAAGGCAGCCAATGAGAAAGCAGATACCCTCGGTATGCCTCTGGCGCTTGAAAACAGCATGCCTGATATTTCTTCCATGTGCTCATCGCCTAAGGAAATGAAGGAAGTTTTAAATGGATTCCCTGGGCTTTTTTTCACTTTCGATGTGGTGCATGCTTTCATGAATTCTCCCGAAACCGCAATCTCGTTTATAGATGAGCTTGGCGACAGGATTATCAATGTGCATATCGGAGCCGCACATGATGGAAAGCCACATTATCCAACGCATCGCGAGAAGAAAATGGAAATGGTATTACGAAGGCTCAGGGATTCCGGCTATAAAAATGACCTTACCATCGAGATCGATGATAAGGTATATTCCATGCCTCTGTCGAGGGGGGATAAAGTAAGGGAATTAATCGGGGAAAGAGAGTATCTGGAATCGATATTCACATGAAATTACCTTTTCCTTAATATCCAGACTGCAATCAGGGATGCCATTACCATTATGCCTGCAAAACCGGGTGCGGATTTCCCTGTTCCTGTTGCAGCTCCTGTGTTTTGTGCAGCAGGGGTGGTAATTGCCTCTTCTTCTATTGTAACAGGGTTTGGAAGCGGGTGATTATCCTTTGCATTAGCTCCGCCCAGGATAATATATTTACTCCAGTAATTTCCATCCCATGCGTTCATGCCGCTGTTATCGTATGCCTGGTTGGTGTTGTCAATAAAATTATTCGAGTATATCTGGTTTGTTCGTGCAGTATCGCCGTAAAACCCTATTCCATTGTCCTGAATATTATTGTTGTATATCTTATTGTCATTGGATGCGAAAACATAAACGCCGTACTTGCTGTTCTGCCTTATATCGTTCCCTGAAACAACATTGTTGTTGCTTCCCTGGTATATTGAAATACCCACGATATTGTTCACAATAATCAGATTTGCAATCTCGTTGTTATTTGAGCCGTAAAGCGTAATCCCTGCATCATACTGCCCGCTCCCGCCACTGTTCTGGATGGTGAATCCGCTGACTGTGACATTGTTTGCCTCTATCCTGATTACACTGCCTGTTTTTTTGCCATCAATTATAGTTTTTCCTTTGTCCTGTCCTATGATTGAAATCCCGTTCATTTTTACAACAATGTTTTCAGAGTATGTGCCTTCGCTGACAGAAATCACATCGTCAGTCTTTGCTGCATTTACCGCAGACTGGATGGTGGTGTAGGTCTGCCCCTGCCCCACGTTAAGAGTGGCTGCGTTTGCGAATCCGGCGCTCAGCAGTATCACAAGGATACTCAGTATTATTTTGTATTTCATAATCCCTCATGTTTATTTTGTCCTTCAACATTAAAAAGATTGCGAACCAATACAAATTTAGCTTGTATTGGTTGCATTAAAAATGACACTGATATTCTGGATACTCGGGGCAGCCCCACGCATATTGTCGTAGTACAGCCCAAAACTGTAATTACCCGTGGTGTTGAATATGTATGTTGCTCTTTCGGAATCCCTCAAGGTTATATTGTCCATCTTATGAGACATCTCCACTATCGTGTAGGTGGTATCATCCATATTGTCCCATAGAACCTCATCCCCGGCATTTATCTTAAGTGCTTGGAGACCGAACTTGGATTCCATTACCCTGTCATAAACAATCTTTCCAGTCGGTGTAGCAACCACTACTGGTGTGGGAGTCGGGGTTGGTGTGGGAGTAGGAGTTGCGGTGACTGTGGGAACAGGTGTAGGCGTGGGGGTTGGTGTAGGGGAAGGAGAAGGTGTTGGAGTAGGCGTGAATTCCCTTGGCGTGCCCGAATTAAGCGTTATCGGGAGCACAAGCGACTCCACTTTTTCTCCGTTAACCGATAAGGTGATTGTGATGTCATACGTGCCAGCGAGGCTCCTTCCCTCCATCTCAGCAATTGTATGGAAGACTGCACTGATCGGTTTATTTGTACCTGGTGCGATTTCTGTATTAAAATCAATTGGATCTAACGTTCTTGTTTTCTTTTCGTCGCTCATTGTTTTTAAGTACAGGTTTGCCAGGGTATCTTGCAGCGAATCCACCTTGACTTTAATTTGGACAGATTCGTTTTCAATTGTTTCAGTTCCGGTATTCGCTACTACGAGATTAGCGGTCACGGTCTCCCCTGCCCTGACATCAGGAGGATAAAATGTGGGGGTACCCACGATTTCTCCATCGAGATTCTGACTTGGATGTTCTATCTTTTGCATCTGCAATGGTGCATTTCCACCGGGAAGATTCGAACCTGTGCAGCCTGATAAAGCTGCTGCGGCGAGAAGTAGTAATATGAAGGATATGTTTTTCATCAAATCACCGATACAGTGTAGTGTAGCAACATTTAAAAAGGTTTCCCATATATATTATAATTATTATAAGATAATATTTATCGCTTAACGGGAGAATCTCTTGATGGTCTTCATCGCCGAATCAACAAGGGATTGGACATCTATCAGTTTCTCAGCATCCAGCACCTCCTCTGGTTTAGCGGCGGTTGAAGGATATTCGGGCACTGCCATGCAGCAGGTTGCTGGTTTCGTTGAGGGTTCAAACGTGCCTATTTTCCTCGCAATCCCTGTAATCTCAAGCTTATCAAGCCCTATGAGGGGATGATAAATCGGGTATTCCATGCCATACATCTCGACCAGCATGTTCTGCGATGTTTGCGAAGCTACCTGACCGAGCGAGGAACCTGTGATTATCCCGTGGGCATTCTCAAGTTTCAAAACCTCTCCTGCTATTCTGTACATCATCCGCCTGCACAGTACGCAGTTCAGCCTGCTGTCGCAACTTGAAAGGAAAGCGAGCAGGTTATCGCCGTGCCTTGCTTCATAGATGGTGAACTTTTTCTGCGGCGCCCATTTCTGGAGAACATCGATGCACTGCATTGCCCTCTCACGTGTTGTCTCATCCGAGAAAGGCTCGTTATTAAGATATAAGGGTATTATCTCGCATCCTCTTTTCATCATCAGCCACGCAGCCACGGGCGAGTCAATGCCTCCTGAGATGAGCGCTACCATCTTACCCTGTGTTCCCATGGGAAGCCCCCCGACGCCTTTTATGGATTCGGTAAAGACATACGCTCTCTCCTGCCGCATCTCCACAAAAATCTCGACATCAGGGGAATCAAGGTTTACGTTGATATTTTTTACCTTCTGAAATACCGCATTTCCGCAGGCTATCGCTATATCACGGGATGTAAAATCATGATTTCCTGCTCTGCGAGCCCTTATCGCGAATGCCTGGCATTCATGCAACGTATTCGCTGCCACATCAGCGCATAATTTCGAAGAGGCTTCAAGCGTGGGCTCACAGGAAAAAGCAGGGCTTGCTGAGACCACGCCAAATACTTTTGCTGCGCTTTTTGCTGCGCTGTCATCGCTTGTGTGTATGAAAACCCTTCCCATTTCCTTGCTTATATCAGAATATGAACAGCCGTCCGCATTCAGCATGGCTTTTATGTTCTTTATAAGTATCTGCTCATATCGTGCCCTCACTCTTTTGCTTTTCAGGGCAAGTTCGTCGTATCGTACTAAAATCGCATCATGAAGCAATATCTTTCACCTTTTATACTATAAACCTATTTTTATTAAATTAACATCCTATCTCATTCTACTGCTTACTTTTAATCCTTTCTAATAAAAAGTAAAAGCCCTTGCAGAAAAAAAGCCATTAACGGATAGGATAAGATGGTGTAATTTATCTACAAAGGGCTTCAATAATACTACATTTTGATGACATAAATACTTTTTTTTGAAATAAAGTTGCAATCAACTGGGTTCATTGAAAAAAATTTAATTGAATATTTTTTCAAATAAAACTTTTTAATTGAAATATTTTGCAAATAAAGGTTATATAACCAGAAATTCACGTTATATCAAGTCCACTTTGTGGCATGGATAGGGCTCGGCTTAGACAGATTGTCATAAAGATGCACCGATGCCGATATACGAATAGCATGAGATATAAATACATATTTTTAGTGATTGTAATTATAATTTATACAGGTAGAGCGGTAGCTGATGAGACAGAATGGGTAGATCCTCAAAATAATACGTTAAGACTGGCAGAATCTTTTACAAGAGAGGGTTATTTGATTGAAGCAACAGATTTCTATGATGATGGCACGTTATCGAACTGCAATCCATGCGCATTTATTTCTGTATATGATGGCAGTCACAATTTAATAACACAAAACATTACACGAATCAATGACTGGATAGTCGTAGATGGCAGACTGAATCTTACTATAGTTGACCTTCAGGCAGTAGCAGGGAATATCAGTTCAAATCACGGGCTTAACATAACCGTGGATGAGTGGGTAAAAATCGAGACAAGAGTAGCAGGCAGACCTGCGCCAAGGGTTGTAATATTTCCATATGAAAAACAGGTTTGGGAGGAAAATGAAAATAGAAATGTTATCAATCGGGTTTTTATCGCAGGCGACGAGATACCAATGAATTTTTCAATTATAAATGAAGGCAAAGCGGTGTTAGAAAACGTGACTTTGAAAATTAATTCGAGCCTGCCTTTGTTTCCAGGAGAGAAATTGAATTTCGAACCTCCTGATATAAATAATGGAACTGAGTATAAGACCATCACAGTTCGTTTTATAGCTCCATCCGTAGAGCAGAGTACGTTTTTTACAATCTCGGCAGAAGTAGATGGTAACGATGTGTTTGGGAGAGCCTACACAGCATCCGATTCTACAGACATAGAGGTTGTTCCTGCAGTTGATAACAGCATAGAGCTAAAAAAATACGTTTCTGAAAAGGTCTATATGGGTGATGCTGCAACTGTTACCCTCAGCATCAAGAATAACGGCAGTCAAACAATAGACAATGTCAGTTTGACAGATGCCCTTCCAGAAGGTCTTGAGCCTTTAAATACGAACCTCTCATGGAATTTTACGTTAGGACCGTACGAGCAGAAATCAATATCCTATCAGGTTAAACCCCAAGAACCAGGCACTTATATTTTTCCAGCCGCAAGCTCACTCGTCGAGTATCCTGGAGGATATGCATATAATGTAAAACCTGCCAGTTTGATCGTAAACGGTCCTTATGTGGTGTTAATCAAATCTGCAGACCCAGATACTCCAATTAAAGGAGAAAAGCTCAACATCACGGTAACGGCTATTAATACAGGGGATTACACCGCAATTGTCAAACTGAGGGATTCTTCCCAGGCTGCTTATTCCATGGCATCGGAAATTCCTGATGACAGCGCTTTGAGGACGATGGTGCTTCATCCAGGCGACTCTGCATCTGTTTCTTATGAACTCAACGTAACCTCTTCTGGCAGTTTTGTCATTCCGCCTGCACGCGCCACAGTGTTCGACCAGTTTCAGTATGAGGATGAGCGATATACACAAAAAGTAACTTCAAACAGTCTTGAAATAAATGTCAGCGAGCCATATGAGCCTGTGAATCCTCCTGTTAATGCAATCACACCAGTAGAGACTGCCATGACACCTATTGAGACCGCTACGCCTGAGGACACCGAGACGCCGGCTGCCACTGCGACGCCGGTTCCAGCAAAAGAGTCACCAGGATTCGAGGGGTATGCTTTCATTTTGTTCATGGTTCTGTGGGTGATAAGAAAAAGTCATAGAGGATAATAATATGTTAAAGCATAAATTCATAATAGGAATTCTGGTTTTTTCCTTTGCTTTGGCTCTTCTTGCGCTTTCAACACCCGCGATTGCGTTTGAAAGACCTCCATTCAAAGATGCTCTTGTAAATCAATGGCATCCCGGCTCATTTTGCATACCCTGCCATTACACGCTCTTAAGCACCAAGGAAGCCAGTGCGATCTCCGCTAATTGCAGATGTCACAACTACAGATCCAGCGAGGGAGGCTTTAAAATAGACCTCAGCAAGATTCCAGCGCTGCATACCAATGTTGTCTGCATCAAGTGTCATACAGGCAAAGAGGATGCAAATAATGTTACAGCTTCGGATTTCCACAGGATAATGAACAAAGTGGCATGCACGCAATGCCATACCTTTGCTAACGGCACAATTCAAAAACCACAGAAAACAAACTGCTCTGACTGCCACGGCAGTGACCCGCATATGGTACATGGCAAAAAGCTTGAAACCATGTGCGTGATATGCCACGGCGATGCTATAGGGAAATACACCTCTACATTTGGAACAACCGCTTCAGGAGCAGTGCCATCATTTCCAGCATTAACCAAATCGCAGGTTGCAGTAAAAGAGTATCCTACGATAGGACAGTTTATATCGGGAATAATTCAATTTGTATTGCAGATAATTTAGGTGAATTCTATGAAAAAAATGTTAATAGTTTTGTTAATCCTTTCAGGAATAATAATTTCAGGATGCGTATCAAATCCCTTTAAGCAGGTACCTGTTGTAATGGTGAACATTACCTTTGCTGAGAATGCTCAAGGTATTGCAGAGGTAAAAAATTATACACTAACACAGGGAACTGTCATTTATCTCAACAGACCAAGGAAAGAGGTGGCAGATTCTTTCCCTGCGATAGGTGCAAGAACGATAATACCGAAGTACAGCATTATAGGACCGTGGGAAATGGTAACTTACCATGGAAGCGGTACCTACTCTTTTAATATAGGTTTTGATGAGAAACATTACCCTGTGACCAATGATACAGTGCATGTTTCTATTATTGTGGTGAATGCGAAAGGACAATGGATAGGCAACCTTGAGAAAATAATAAAATGGAAATAACATGGTAAGCAGGGTAATATTACTCGGAATAGCAATAGCAGTAGCAGGACTTATAGCTCTTCCCGAGACCTTGGCATTGTTCTCAGGGCAGCACAATTTCTATGATGTACTGAGCAACAACGCGTACGCTGGTAACGGAACAGGAAATACAGCTATACCATGCGAAAAATGCCATGCGGACATAGCCGCTGAGCTCCAGAGTGATGCAAATTCACCTCACAGCAATCAATCATGCCAGACATGCCACATGACGGTTGCGCTTTCGTCCGAGGGCATCAAGAATAGCGAAAACGGAAGTTTCCATGCTGCAGCAGACCCTGCGTGTCTTGACTGCCACGGCAATAACGCTACAACAGTGGACAATGTAAGTGCCCCTGATGCGATGAATATATTCAATAACTCAATACATGAGCCATTCGCAGCAGGAAGCCTGAATTCCTCGCTATTAAAGGATGCGAACGAAGCATGTGTGGCATGCCATACGCATGTGGCGGTGAATATCACATGGAAAAAGATTGCCATGATAAACTTCACCGCCCTCGGAGCAACAGATGGAAGCTGGAATGTGACAGATTTCAATTTCACAACCACTATAATAACCACATACGGCAACCAGACAGGCGGGATTAACAGTTCGAGTTGAAATTTTTTTCAATAAATCTGGTTTATTTGAATTTTATTTCAAGAAAGCTATATTAATACCTAAAACAACCTAATTATACCCAAATTAAGTCCAAATTAAAGACAATTTGAACCAGATTTGTGGATAGGAGAAGAAATATGACAAATAAATTATTACTATTGGGAATAGCAGTGGCTGCTGCAGGAATGGTGGCGCTGCCCCAGACGCTGGCATTGTTCTCAGGACAGCACAACTTCTATGATGTCCTAACCAACAGCGTGTACAATGGTAAAAATACAGTAATCCCGTGTCAGAAATGCCACGCAGATGTATATGCTGAGTTTAACCAGCCAAGTGATCAAGGGGGCGTAAACGCGTTAAATGCTGCTCATTTGAGCGTTGAAGGCTGTCAGGGATGCCACATGACAGATGGACCGGCTCCTAATTTCAATGGTGATCCAAATTCATCATACTGGACTACCTATCAGAAAACCCAGGCTGCAGCAGGTGGAAACGTGACATTCCATGCCGCAGCAGCGCCAGCATGTCTCGCCTGCCATAGTGGAGACCCAGGAGATGAAACCAATGGTGCAAGAAACGCCACGCTCATCTTGACAGGTTCGGAAGAGGTACACAAGCCTTTCGCAAACGGGGCTCTTTCCTCTCCCCTGTTGAAGGATGCAAACGAAGCATGTGTCGCCTGCCACACGCATGTCGCAGTTAATATCAGTTGGACAAAGGCATATATGCTAACCTTTAGCGCAGCGGAGAATGTGAACTCTTCAGGATACCACAACTGGACTGTGAGCAGCTTCAATACCTCAGGCACAGTCAATGTAACCACGTACGGCAACCAGACCGGCGCTAATACGAGCGCGAGTGGGCTAACTGCTAACTGGGCAAATGGACAACCCGTCTCTAACCCGTAAATAGATAAATCGATAGGAAAAATACCAGATTTTTCCTATCCCATTTTTTTATGTATATACCCTTAAATGAACTCTTATTTTTCGGCTTGCTCTCAGCATTCTTACTGATTGTATATCGAAGAGTCAATTATAACACTGATTTCTTTTCCCGTTTCAGCGAAGGCTATTCGAATTTCAGCAGGAAAAACCAGATAAACAGTTACATCAAAAAAATAAGCAGGACGCCTGCCGACATCCAGAAAGGAATGTTTAAAGAAGGCATAATCCTTACTGCAGTACTCCTCGCAATGTTCCTCATATCCTCAAAGGCTGTTTTCTTCGCGGCTGTTGTCTCAGGCAGCATGTCCCCAACATTTGACAGGGGCGACCTTGTGCTTATGCAGAACATAGATCGCTCGTACAAAGTTGGGGACATTATAATGTTCACCCGACCCGATACATCAAATCCCGAATCGCACAGGATAGTATCCATAACCAGCGACGGCATACAGACAGAAGGTGACGCCGTCGGGATACGGGATTACTGGACACTCAAAGATAAGGATATAATCGGGAAAGCTATCCTCATGGATGGGAAGCCCATAGTAATCAAAGGATACGGCAGGTTTTTCATAGTGGATTACAAAGACAAAAACCAGGATTTCGGTCCATTCGGGCAGGATTCCCAGAAATACATCCTGTTCGTCCAGATTGTAAAGCTCTACGGATACGTTATTGCAGTAGGTTCTCTGCTGCTGTATATTGTTCTTGCTTTCGGGAAAAAGCGCAAAATTCAAAAGGAGGATTACAATAAAGTGGATACATGGAATTGAATCACACATTACTTATAGTTGCTTTACTCGCTATTTCCATAGCCGCAGCACCCTCTGTGTTCTCGCTCTTCGCGGGGCAGCACGATTTCTATGGTTCGGGAATGTTTACAGAATCATACTGCCTGAAATGCCATTCGGATATTCTGAAGGAACTGAGTTCCTCGGCGCACCATTCAACCTTCTCATGCAGCAACTGCCACGGCATCCCCGGCACAGACCCGAACCAGACGCACGGAAACTTATCAGCCCCCGCCTGCCTTGACTGCCACGGCACTGCCCCAGCAACCGTGACCGACCAGAACAACATTACATGGACTGCGCCGACTGCTGCTGTTTATAATGAAAGCAGCCCGGGCGGTGCAGACGCGCATATTCCCTTTGTTACGCAGGCGAATAACAGCATACTCAAAGGTGTAAACGCTGCATGCATCTCGTGCCATTCAAGTCTCAGCAACGGCATAAATTTTTCAAGACCCGAATATATCGACTGGAACGTGACAATTTCAAATGGTAATTGGACAATAACGAACCTCAATTTTGGACAGAATAAGACTGTATCAGTAACAAAGTCTGGTAACTGGAAATTGCATAATATTACGTCCAGTCCGAGCTGCATAGCCTGCCATGCCGATATAATGCAGGCGGTCATGAACGGAGGTCATGCAAACCTGAATCAAAACTATACAGGCTCGCAACATAGCCCTGCAAATTTTGCAGATACGAATGTTTACTGTAAATCCTGCCACAACCCCCAGACTTATGACAGTGCTACAAATTCTTCACCTTATCCAGCCTATCCGTTCAATTCTCCGATTCACAGCGCCATCGGTATAGACTGCTGGAGCTGTCATGGCGAACCGCAGACTTTAGAGGTAAATATCAGCGGCAGTGGTTTTGTGGCAATTCCGAATGATCCGGCGTCGCTTGACGCCAACATGAAGTACATAGTGGATTCGATAAATATTCAGCCTGCCTTTACCCATTCATATTTCTGCATAGCCTGCCATGACGTAACAGGCATAAATTCGCCATTTAATGGGAGCGAGACCTCAGTTCACTTTAGAATGTACACAGAACCAAATGTAAATATAACCCTTACACACTCAGATGGAACAACACAAACATACCCGTGATGATATGAAAAATCCCTTACTCGACATTGCTGAAGATATATCCGAAAAGCCTTTCCATAGGTTATCGTTTTTTGAAAAGATAGGATTAGCCAGTGCTCTACTTATCTCGATAGTGATCTTAATTTTTGCTGGTTTTTCATTGTATCTTGACATTTTTATCAAATCCGATTACTTATATTCTTTGATAGATATCCTGGTAGTTATCCTATCTCTTGGCGCTGTATATTATCTCTTCAATGCTTTTAAAAGAAAAATTATTACGGATGTATTGATTGATACAGCATTTCAGGAAGGTATTTACGAGAGATTAAAACCATTAATTGAGAATATTGCACAGGCGCATGTGGATACAAATATTCTTTTAGAGCGGATACAAGGCATGGACCTGAAAGTGCAAAGCATTCAGAAGCAGCAGTATTCAAGGGATATAAGCGCACCTGATATTATGAAAGAGCCAGTTGCTGTGGGAACTACAATCAAATTCACAATAAAGGCAATCTTTTTAGTAACAGTAACAATGGCTGCCTTCATGTTCCTCGTAAATTTCAATATCGGCGGCATAATCGCCTACGGAATCCTTTTAATCTACATAATGTGGTGGGGCTTCATTACTGATGAGTATAACCTCTGGAAAGAATCCTCCGCATGGGGGGCTGTCTTTCTCCCCATTCTTGTGATTCCTGTGAGCGTCATGCTTTTGAGCAATCTTTTAAATTACAATGTAATGCTGGCAGCGCTGTATGTGGCTCTTGGGCTGTACGCATTTGCATATTACCTCTGGGCAATATATATATCAACAGGAAGCCTGCCGCTCATAGCAATAAAGAAGGAGAAACCCATAGAAAGCGAATTTTTTGCATTGCAGCAGAAAGGCTTTTTGAAGGAATTTTTAGGTGTGGTTGCTTCTCGCTTAGAACAGAAGTTGAAGAAGGAAGGGGAGGAGAAAGGGTATGCATGGAAACATAAATGAAAAACAATATGTTGCACACAAATTATATTCTTATAATAACTACAGCCATACTGTTCATCATGTTACCTCTTCCTTCACTGGCACTGAGTAATGGCTATGCCAGGATAGTTTCTAATGTAAGGGGGCTGCAGGATTATGATCTGCACTGGAATGACAGGTTTCCGCCTGGCAGCACAATAAAAATCTATGCGGAAGCTGACGGAATAAACCACAAACGTGAGGTGGCAGTTGACTATGTTTTTATTATCAAGGATCCGAATGGATATGTAATAGATACAGCATCGTACAGCAATACATATCATGATTACAGGGACGACGATTTTATTACATATTCAAGAGATGTGCCTGAAAGCTGGGTTGATGGCGTTTATACGGCAGAAATAGATATTTTTGACCTATTGAACGATTCGCTCATGGATAATTACTATCAGCAGGTCGCTTCAGCGTATTTAAATGGGAGCAGTGCCCCAGACGTGCCTGTTATGAGCAGGGGAGATGTACTCAATGATCCACAGCAGCATATAAATTTTACATTAACATTTTATATAGACAGATATGCCAGCAAATATCCAGTCGATAGATTCAGGGTTGAGAACATCATGCTTGACAGAACAAGCGTAGCTCCTGGCGAACCCGTCACGGTGAGTGCTAATATAACAAACACGTTCTACGATGCAGGTTCAACGAATCTTTCCCTGCTGCTGGATAATACATTAATAAGTACTACCGAATTCGATGTCGGTGCGTATAGCTCAGTCAACGCGGTTTTTACGGTTACAAGCAACATTACAGGTAACCATTTGGTAGAGATAATTCCAACCGGGAAAAACACCGTAGGATTCAATCTTTCGGCATTTTTTAATGTGAGCGCAGGTAAAAAGGTTGAGATGCCTACAGCAATTACTCTTAGTGATCTGGTGGTAGATCATTTAAATGTTGCACCGAATGAACCCGTAACCATTTCGGTGACAGCGGAAAATAAAGGTAAAGAAGGAACACAGGGCGTTCTGCTGTACATCAATGATATTCTGGTAGAGAGGCGTGATGTTCATCTGAACTTTTCAGAAACTCAAGATATAAAATTCAATGTCACGGAAGCAGAGCAAGGTGCATATAGGGTAACTATCGGAAATACCAGTCTAAACAAGATTTTTTTTGTAACAGCAATTAATGCCACGCAGACAGTTACTGCTGTGCCTGAAATAGAAAAAAAACCAGGACTTAAACCTGTTATCGGGCTTTCGGCAATAGTTGTATTTATTGTGATATTAAGATTATATTTGAAAAAGAAATTAAAGTGATAATATGGCTCCGAAGATAATTGCCCTTGGCTCAGGAAAAGGCGGCGTTGGTAAAACAACGGTTGCATTAAATTTAGGTTTTGCGATAGCGTCGTTTAACAAGAAGGTCTTGGTCGTGGATACAGATGTATCGCTGCCGAATCTCGATTTATATACAGGTCTTGAAAAGCCACTGCTCACCCTTCTCGAAGTGCTTAACGGTACGGCAGATATACAAAGCGCCACATATACCATCCAGATGGGACTTCATATCCTTCCGTGCGGCTCTTCGTTGCAGGCTCTTCAGGAAGTAAATATAGATAAACTGGGGGATGTTATATCAAAGTTAAAAAAAAGCGAATTTGATATCATAATTCTCGATGTACCGGCAGGGCTTTCCAGGTTCAGCATACTGCCCATGACGTATTCCGATGAGGTTTTGCTCATCGTAAATCCAGATCCAGCTTCTATATCCGATGCCCAGAAAGTAAAGGCAGTCGCGGCGCTTGCTGGTATTGATGTTACAGGTATAATAGTGAATAAATATACAAAGAGCGTTTATGGAGACCTCGGAGTAAAGCTTGGCTTGCCTGTCCTTGGTGTAATACCCACTGACGATGCCATCATCAAAGCCAGAGATACAAAGACGCCGCTCATCGTGTTAAAACCAAAATCTTCTTCCGCGAAGGCAATATTACAAATAGCAAGGAAGCTCTGCGGGATTCCTGAGAAAAAAAGCTTTTTTGAGAGGTTGCTTCGATGAGCAAGGAAAACACCCATGATAGCCGTCTTTTGGATTTTTTCATGGGCGATAACCTATCGCTAAAAAAAATTATTAAGAGAGAAAAACCTGAAAACGAAGAGGAAAAAGAATCGAAACCTGTTTTCAGCCTTGAAAATATAGGAACAAGAAAAGACCAAACTGAAAAAAAAAACACATTTACCAGAAATGTAACCAACCACGACACTGACAGTGATAAAAAAGAATTTGCTGAAGTGGACTATGCTATCCTGAAATCGATTACCTACGATTTTAAAAGTATTACACAAATATCAAAAGCACTCCAGATTAGAGCCGCAGTTGTAGAGAAGCATATCTTTTTACTCATCAAAAACGGTTTTATAAAATATTTTCAGTATTGTGTACTTACTTCTAAAGGCAAAGATGCTATCGTAGAGTTTGAAAGAAACAATTCAGAGGATATATGGAAGCCCATCGATGATTTTATAGTTTCTGTTGTGGAGCGCAACAAGGAAAACAAACTAAAACTGCAAAAAATGATTGATACATCTTTACTAATTTTTTTAATTATATTAATTATATTAATTATCTATTTTGGACTATTATCATGAATGCTTCGGTTTTAGTGCGCAGACTGCCAGAATACATCCAATAATACCGAGAACAGCATCGAATCCAAGTGATTTTACTGGCGTCGTTTCCTGTGCACTTGGGATGAATGTGACTTCCCTCTGCTCGGTTTTTATATTCCCTTCCACATTTACTGCAACGATAGTTATAGTGTTAGTCCCTTTTGAAAGATTAATCGTTGCATTCCATTGAGTGGTTCCTGCTGCCACACCGTTGACTGTAACTATTAAAATGCCGCTTGGGTCCTCGGCAGTACCAGAGATAGTTAAATTTTCAGAACTAACATTTGAGGGTATAGGGTTTACTTTAATCACTGGAACTGTCGTCACAGGAGGGGGCGTATTGGAAGGTACTTCGGTGACAGTCGTGGAAGGGATTGGGGTTCCAAATGCATACACATACCCATCTTCTGAAGTTGCGAATAACATGTCGTCCGATAGCGCCAGAGATATTATACCACCGCCGGTTGCATATTTATCTATTAAAGTTCCATTTGCCGGGTCAAGTGCATATACAGTTCCGTCCTGCGACCCTGCATACACCACATCGTTTGTAGCTATGGGGGGCGAATCGACTCTGCCGCTGGTTTCAAATTTCCAGATAATATCTCCGTTATCTGAACTCAAGGCATAGATATTATAATCATTAGACCCTATATAGACCGAATTTTCTAAAACTGCTGCTGAAGACATGACCCAATCATTTGTCTTTTTATTCCATGTCAGGTTGCCGGTGCTGGAATCTAAAGCATACACGTTGTTGTCCTTTGACCCTATATACACTACGCCATTTACCACGGAGGGTGATGATGAAACGCCTCCTCCTGTTTTATACCTCCATTTAAGGTTTTCATTTGATGCATCCAGAGCATATATGTAATCATCATTCGAACCTGCATAAATGTCGCCCTCAGATATTGCAGGTGTTGAGTCGATTCTGCCACCAGTAGGATATTTCCACTTCAAACTGCCATTGATTATATAAATAGAATAAATATTCCTGTCAAATCCTCCGTAGAGAATGTTATTATAAGCAACAGGCTGCGTGGAGGTGCTGCTTCCTGTATCGTATTTCCATACAAGGTTTCCACTAAAATCCAAAGCATATATATAATTATCAAAAGATGATACAAAGACCTTCCCATTATTCGCCGTTGGAGAATAGACTTTTCCAAGTGTGGAGTACATCCATTTTAATTTCCCTGATACTGCGTCTATCGCATACAGATTGTTATCGTCCGAACCTACAAACAGAATACCACTATCGATAACGGGGGCAGAAATATCGGAGCTTCCTATCTTGTATTTCCATATTAAATTTAAGGGAATGGGCGGGCTTTCCGAATACCCGCTATGTTGCAGATTTCCTCCTAGAGTCTGCCAGTTTCCTGAGGATGCGGATGGGAATAGTAAGATAAAAAATAACAGCGCTATGTATTTTCGCATGGTCTTAAAGCTCACCTATATGCATAGTAAAATCAAACGATTTAAACTTAACTTCGACCTCTCAGGCGCAGGTTCCAGAGAAGTCACGCACTGAACCCAAAACATTAATAAACACAGGAATCTTAGTTATACCACAGGACAGAGGAACCATTATTTTCAGACCTGTTTGATACTTAATTCGATACAAATTGCAGAAGTGAGGTAACAATGTCAAAACTAAAAAAGCGGGAACTTGAGAGAAAAGGCGAGAAAAAACAGAAGATTCTGGAGAATAAGCTGATAGCAGAGCACCTTGAGGACCTAACAAAAACAAAAGTGGAGCCTGAGGAACTCCCCGAGGAAGAATAGTGAATATAAAAGTAAAGCTCCTTTCCGGGGGTGTTAAAGAGCAAAACATGGAGGTTTCACCTCATTCTACATACGAAGAACTGCTTCGTTCCCTTAATATCAATCCTGAAATAGTGCTTGTTTTCCGAGGCGGCGCTCCTGTACCTCTGGATGAGAAAGTGTCACAGGAAGATGTTGAAGTGCTGAGGGTTGTGACAGGGGGATAAAGGCACCATGCAGTTGACAGATGCCTATGGAAGGACAATAAATAGCCTCAGAATATCCATCACAAACCGCTGCAATCTGAACTGCATCTACTGCCATCGCGAAGGTGAGAATCGCAACATAAAAACCGAAATGACTGCTGAGGCTATAAAAAATATAGTCGAGGCTTCAAAGACTTTCGGTATAGACAAGGTTAAATTCTCAGGAGGGGAGCCGTTAATGAGAAGCGATTTTGAGAATATTCTACAATCCCTTCCGGAACTGGTGGACATCTCAGCCACGACCAACGGGATATATCTTGCGCCAAGGGCAAAGAGCCTCGCAGAGAGCGGACTTTCCAGAATCAATATAAGCCTTCCCTCCCTTTCGCCTGAAAAATACAGGAAAGTAACAGGAGGGGATATCGCCCGTGTATTGGAAGGAATCGATACTGCTGTTGACTGCCTTGCGCCTGTCAAACTCAATATGGTACTGCTCAAGGGTATAAACGATAATGAAATAGAAAAAATGATGGATTTTACCAGTAGGTATGAAGGAAAAGTTATCCTGCAATTGATAGAATTGATGGATTTCCGAAAGGCTACAAACTATAAGATGGATATCAATGAAATAGAAAAGTTCCTGGAATCCAGAGCATCGAGTATTAAAGAGCGGGCAATGCACAGGAGAAAGAAATACCATATAGATGGAATAGAGGTCGAACTTGTCCGCCCTATTGATAATTCGCTTTTCTGTGCAAGCTGCACAAGGCTTCGCGTCACTTGTGATGGCAGGCTTAAGCCCTGCCTTTTCAGGAATGATAACCTGGTGGATGTGAACAATAAAACGCAAAAGGAGATTGCAGAATTGATGAAGCTCGCAATGGATAGGCGGGAGCCGTTTTATAAGGGTTGATTATAATGCGGTCTTTCGGTGTGGATTTTATTGACAAAACTGTATTCAAATATTTCATTTTCAGGTATTTTCCTCAAGATGTATTTTAACCGGTGAAGCACGGGCACAAAAGCCAGCGTTGCCGCGACAAACTCGGGGGAAAGCGCTGCACAGTATTTTGGTGAGACACGGTATGCCTCGAGCACAAAATCCTCATCCACTATTCCTGTGAGTTTAGAAACTATTCGTGCAGCATCGCCGGGTTTTTCCCTTATGAAATTGCTTGCCTTTTCGTGCATTCTGAGAAAGCCAAGAATTATATCTGGATACTGCCTTAATTCTTTTCTTATGACGATGCCATAGCTTGGGTTGTTCTGCCAGAGAGCATGAGGCGGAATTATGATTCTTGCGTTGCAGGCGCGCGATGCTGCCACGGCAAGAGAAGGCGTCCCGACCACAGCCTCTATCTCCCCATCCACAAGCGCCTCAAGCACAAAGTCAGTCCACGGGAAGTTCTTTACTCTTATGTCGAGCTTCGCCTCCTGCAAGGCATTGTTGATTATGACATCATGGATAGAGCCTTTTGGAGGAGAGCCAATAATCTTTCCTTTAAACTGCGCCAGCGTAGAGTTGAAATCCCCAAGCGCATCAAGTGTCTGGTATTCCTCCTGAGCAACCAGCACAGTCCCCTCTATATGACCGCCTGCTATGCATATAATCGGAACTCCTCTATCGATGCCGATAATGGCAGGAGGAAGACCTATATAGCCGAGGTCGATTTCGTTATTTTCGAAAGCCGCTACAATATCTGGACCTGAGGCAAAAAGCTTCCAGTTTGCATGGATGCCCGCTTTTTCAAGCCAGTCTGTGCCCATCAGGATGAAAGAGGTGTGATAGACTGTAGAAAGGTGACCGATGGTGATGGGCTTTAGGACGCCCGTATTGTTTCTCCTCGTACTGTTCATACCTATTAAATCCTCTATTACACTATAAGCTTGCTCATTGCACAAAGCCTGAATTCCATACTATTAATAATACTTCACATCCACCACATATTCCTTTGCCAGCGCAAGTATCCTTGCAAGCAATTCACTTCTCACCATGCTAATTTTCTGTCCACCTTCCATTAATTCCTCACGCACCTTTCTACCCACGATATCATCAAATCCATACCTGACGCGAATAATAACCGAACCCGAAGGAACCACTCCATTTTCGAGAACATCATCCATATCTCCGTCCACGATACCGATGACCGGAATGCCAAGGCGTGCCAGTATGTCAGCCGCAATTGCAGTAGTGTCATCTCCCACTGTGACAACAAGCCCTGCGTCTTTTACAAACTCAAATGTGGATTCTGCGCAATGGTCTATGATGGCAATTCTGGTTCCACCCAACATCTTTCTTATCTTTGGTTTGTGCAGGCTTCGCCTGATGCTTCCTGTCTTGACCTTTGCCGTAAAAAGATCAATCCTGCGATTTTCAAGTTTTTCAAGACCATGTTGCTTTACTTTTATTCCTCTGAGTTCGACTACCCTGCCATACTTGCAAACGATTTCAGGTTCAGGATGTGTAACCTCTCCTATAACGATTCCATCGAGGCGTATGTTTTCTCCCACAAATGCGCCTGATATACGACGGATAACAAGGTCTCCATCCACTCTAATATGCAAGGGCGCAGAACAGCTAAACTCGATGGGAAGGTCGTAGGTTTCACGCAGCATCTGTTTGATATACTCGGCGCAGCGTTTCACCTCGTTACTATAGTAAATTATCCTGCCATCGCTATCAGGGCGCTCGATGTGAACAAGAGGAACCTGTAAGATTTTCGATGCCACTATTCGCCCGAAAAAGCGTCCTGTTTCCAGGGTTTTTCCATGGTTGAGAAGCATCGCAAGATCTATGCTGTCCTTTATAGAAAGAATAGTCTCGCTCGGTGTGAGCCCTTTTGAAATATCGATTATGCCTTCAAGACCTGCATCAAGCACCGCAGTCCTTCCCATTGTTCCCCCGAGCTTTGCGCTCACCTCATGCTTCCTCCTGAGTATGTCGATTATCCGCTTTGCCGAACCCGTATCGACAATCTCAGGACCGTGGAGTATTATTCCTATGCGCATAAGTTCAGGATGATATATCTTCAATCGGTAATCAAAACTCTCCAAGTGTCTTCTGACCTTTCTCTTCTGTCAAATTAGCAACCCTTACCCCAACTCTTCGAAGGGCAACCGGATTCTCTTCGAGAAAAAGCTTTGCGAGTCTGCGAGCATTCTCCTTTATTATATCGAGACCCTTCGCAGGCGCTTCGAGCATGTGGGTTTTTGTCCTGTTTTTAAAATCAGTTGAAATAGCCACAAAAGTTACGGATTTGAAGCTGAGTTTTCTCGCTTCAAGCTTCCTGTAAACGTCCTCTGAAAGCTCATCGGTAACTTCAAAAATGACATTTAAATCATTTGTATCTTCCTTGAGCGTGGTTATCCTGCCTATTTGTTCAGTGCCTTCACGTACCTCCACAGCCGAGTCATCAATTCCCTGAGATGCCTGCTTTAACCACATACCTTTTGCCTTCCCAAATTCATGAGTGAGATTTTCTGCTGAAAGCTTTGAAAGTTCACCGATGGTCTTTACTCCAAGCCCATGCAATCTGTCGCCTGTCTTTTTTCCCACGCCTATGAGGTCTATGATTTTTAGCGGAGCTAAAAACTTTATGACCACGTCAGGCTTTACGACGGTCAATCCATCAGGCTTCTGGAAATCCGAGGCTATTTTTGCAACAAGCTTGTTCGGCGCTACGCCGATGGAGCACGTTAATCCAACTTTCTGTTTGATTTCCTCTTTTAATCGCAATGCAAGTGCTTTTGCCTCATCGAAACCCGAGACCTTTCCTGTGACCTCGCAGAATGCCTCGTCCACGCTTTCCTGCTCAAGCGTTGAACAATTCGCTTTCAATATCTCCATCACCTCATCCGAGATGCTTCGGTAAAGCTCCATGTTGACTGGCAAAAATACTGCATCGGGCGCGAGATTTTTTGCACGGAAAATTGGTATCCCTGCTTTTATGCCGAGTTTTCGCGCCTCGTAGTTGCTTGTACTCACAGCGCCGCTGTCAGCACTTCGCCCGGAATATACGCATATCACCACAGGTTTGCCTTTTAGCTCAGGGTGCTCTCGCTCCTCACACTGGGCAAAGAAATAGTCCATGTCTATGTGGAGGATGATTCTATGAATTTCACTCGACATATTGCGGATAGCATCAGATTTATTTTTCCAATTTTTCTTTCATAATAGCTATAGCCTTGATTGTATGATATGCATGGGGTGAGATGTTCGACTGAGTTGTATCCGTAGATGCTAAAGGAATTGATTGTGAGAAATTATAAGGATTTTTCGATGGAATCCGATGTTGCCTATGCCGCGCCGCCCGCCCCGTCCGCGCGCGAGTGGGGGGGCTGGAAATGTATGGACTGTGAAGAGGCAGAGTTGGCATAGGCATTAAACCGGGCGGCAGCGCAGGAAAAACAATTATCTCCTTCCAAAAGGTGGGATAATTTTCCTTCAATAATTCAACAATGTCTGTTGATATCGAATTGATAAAGTGCGAAGCTCCAAATTCTTTGACAGTGATGTCTTTTAATCCTTCAATTACTCTTTCATGCCCTCCCTTTTTCAGGATCCCAAACGCTTACTTAATTTGGGCAGAGTTAGGGGTTAAGATGTAGGGGGAAAATCAAAGCTGTTCAGGTAAGTAAATGCGGCTGCCGGGATTCGAACCCGGGTTAGAGGCTGTTTCCCGCCTTTCATAATAAAAGGTTGTTGGGAAGCCCCTGTCATAACCGCTGGACCACAGCCGCAAGAAATCATAGTGCCTGTTAATTATTCAAGCAATATATCGTTTATGGTTGTAGTTTATTTTTCTTCAACCACAAATTTACAGTGACGATACCCGGTTCCGTGACATTCGGTTTCTCTAACATTGTAAGCCTGTTTCAATTTGCTTGAAAAAACCCCTTCCATAATACCCTCATCCATAGAACACAGCGTTTTTCCCACATTTGGCATTTTACTGCAGTGGTGGCAGTTATAAACAAGTAATGCAGGCTTTCTGCCTTCGATAATTGTCATGTCCCCCAGTTTATGATTTTCCCAGAAAAAAGAAAGTTCGTTTAAGATGTCCTCACAATTATTTGATTTAAACCCTGGCCCTATCTTTGTTCCCAGATCATTCCCCATTTTTTTCAGAATCGGTCTTGGGTCAATGCCATACGCCTCCATGCCGAACCGAAAACTACAAAAAAGTTTTTCTTTCAATGGATCTCCATTCGATATGGATGCTGCGATGTAATCAAGATGCCTGTTATACTGATTACGTAAGGGAAGCTCAGAATATGCCAAATAGAGAGCGTTCAACACGAAATATTTTTTCCGCTTATCGTCCGGGAATGTTTTCTCCTGTATCAGGTTTAATTCCTCAAGATCGTGCAAATGCACCGAAATGGTGGACTTGGCTTTCTTGGATTTCTCCACAAGTTCATCAAACGATGCCGTGCCATTTGAGAGGAGTTTAAGTATTTTCAACTTAACCGGGCTGTCCAGGGCTACCATGCCATTGTCGGTCGATAGTATCGCCGTAGCCCTGTCCTTCTCCATGATTTGTAAATTGTTTTAGTTATATAAATAATGTTCGCTTTTGTACGAAATTCTTTGTGATACAACATAAATATTAATCCATCGATATGACTGCCAATGACCCGCGATAAACGCACGATTAAGTTCTCAAAACCTGTCGTATCGGATAAGGAGGGTTTGCAGCTTGCCACGCCTGAAATCGTAGCAGAATACATTGCAAAAAGGTTAAAAACAGATGTAATCGCAGACCTCGGATGCGGAATCGGAGGGCAGGTTATTTTTTTTGCAAAGGAATGTCAAAAGGTATATGCCGTTGAGCGAAATCCAAAAAAGCTTGAGTATGCCAAGCAAAATTGCAGGTTATATAGCGTCAGCAATGTCGAATTCATCCTTGGCGATGCGCTTTCGCAGGATGTTAAAGCAAGGGTATCCGATGCTGATATAATCTTCTCAGACCCTGCGCGTGCATTATCCGAGGAAGTTCGTACACTAAAGAGCCTTGAGCCTCCTATAACCCGAATTTTGAAACTGTATTCCGACATAACGCAGGATTTTGCGTTCCATGCCCCGCCTCAGATGCCGTCTGAGAGAATAACCCTTGACTGCGAACGGGAATATCTTTCGTTGAACGGACAGTTGAACAGGCTGACGTTGTATTTCGGCGCCCTCAAAAGGTGCGAGAGAAGCGCTGCAGTTCTTCCTGAAGGCGCATGGCTCTCTTCCTCGGATGCGCCTGTGATCAAAAAAAATACCTTGCAGCGATATGTCTATGAACCAGAACCTTCTGTCGTGAAAGCAGAACTTACAAACGAGCTTGCGCAAACAATAGCAGAAGTGGGAGGACAAATTTTCTATTATAAAGGTGATGAGAGGCGCACACTTCTTACTTCTTCGAAACTTATTGAATCGCCATTTTTTAAGGACAGGTACAGGGTTGTTGCAAGAACAGAAATGAATGTTGTGAAATTAAAAGATATTTTAATATCAGAAAAAGCAAGAAATGCTGTCCTGCGGCTTGATATCGAACCTGAGAAATACTGGCAGTACAGAAAGATGCTTGAGAAAGGATTGACAGGCAGCAGGACATTGCATGTGTTCGGGTTCGGGGATGAGGCAGTGGTGTGCGAGAAGATAAAACTATAATATTATAAGCCAATTGTGCATTATGTTCACGATTAAAGATCATCTTGAAATCCAAGACAATCATCTTATCATAGGGGGGGCTGATACAGTGGAACTTGCGGAACAATACGGCACGCCGCTTTACGTTACCAACGAGTCCCGTGTTATTGAGAATTTCTCTTCATACAGGAAAGCCTTTCCTGATGCTGACATATACTACGCCGCCAAAGCCAACGGGAGTTTTGCGCTCCTGAGGATGCTTTCAAGACAGGGAGCAGGCGCGGATGTTTTCAGCTACGGTGAACTTTACATGGTGCTTCTTGCCGGAATCCCGAGGGAGAAAATCCTTTTTAATGGCAATTCAAAGACGGATTTTGAGCTTCAAAAAGCAGTTGAGATAGGCGTAAAGGTATCCGTTGACTCAAGGGATGAACTTCATACGCTCTCAGAAATCGCAAGAAGAGCAAAGATAGAGGTGGAGATAGCGTTTCGCGTGAATCCCGATGTCTCCCCGAAGACGCATCCCAAGATATCAACAGGGCTTCGGACTTCCAAATTCGGAATACCGTCTGAAGAGGTCGTGAGTATATATCAGGAAGCTTCGGAACTTCCAGGGATCTCCCCAAGCGGCATACACTGCCATATCGGTTCGCAGATTCTGGATACGTCACCTTTTCGCGAAGCTGCGGAAAAAATGATGGATATTGTGGAAAAAGTGACCGCACTTGGAATTGACTTGAAATTCATCGATATGGGCTCGGGTCTTGGCATACCATATAAGAAGGATGAGCGTGCGCCCACGCCGCAAGACCATGCCGAAGCCATTCTTCCTGTATTCAAGGAAAGAACAAACGCGCTTGGAATCTCCCCGAAACTCATCCTTGAACCGGGACGCTATATAGTGGGCGATACCACCATCCTTTTAACAAGGGTTAATACGGTGAAGAAGGCGGCAAAGAATTTCGTGGGCGTGGATGCTGGTTTCAATCTCCTCATCCGACCTGTGATGTACGACTCCTATCACTACGCCGTTGTGGCTAACAAAGCATCAGAGCCCCCTTCCGGAACCTATACCATAGTCGGACCGATATGTGAAACCGGGGATATTCTTGCCCATGACAGGGAACTTCCACATATCGAAAAAGGCGACCTGATAGCCCTTCTGGATGTAGGAGCATACGGGTTCAGCATGAGCAGCCAGTATAACGGAAGACCGAGGTGCGCCGAGATACTTGTGAAGGACGGAGAAGCCGATGTTATAAGGGAGAGGGAGGATGTTGAGGAGTTGATGGCAAAGCAGAGGCTTCCTGCGAGGTTGATGTGAGCAGTTCGCCTTATTCAATGGATACTTTCATATAAATAAGAGTCTCTATAAATATATACTGAAAAGTCCCGTGCATGGTGATAACAATGGCAGCAGAAATAAAGAACACAGGAATTCCAAAGGATTTAGTGAAAAATGCGGTCATCAGGACGCTAAAATCCAAAGTAGAGGAGATAAACCAGAAGTTAAACGATATTTATGCCAGCATGAGATATTTTGAGAAAAAATATGGCATGA
>DAHXMQ010000191.1 GCA_027371625.1 Candidatus Methanoperedentaceae archaeon
ATATGGTAATGTTCTATTATGCTCTGGTGAAGTTTAATGAGCCACGTCATAGGATTGAAATGCAGGGAATGCGGCGCTGAGTACCCTGCCATTATCCAGAATACCTGTTACGAGTGCTTCGGTCCTCTTGAAGTCAATTACGACTGGGATTATATTCGCGATCATATAAGCAAGGAAAAAATCGCATCGGGTCCGAAATCGATATGGAGATACAAAGACCTGCTGCCCCTTGAATCTGAAAAACGCATCGACCTTGGAGCTGGTTTCAATACGCTTCACCATGCACAGCGCCTCGGAGCAGCGCTTGGTCTGGATGAACTCTATATTCTCGATGAGTCGGTGAACCCGACAAATTCTTTCAAGGACAGGGTAACGTCGGTAGCCATCTCAAAAGCGATCGAATTCGACGTAAAAGCCGTAGGCTGCGCAAGCACGGGAAACCTTGCAGCCGCCGTAGGCGCGCATGCCGCGAAGGCAGGCTTACCTGCATATATTTTCATTCCCGCCACAATCGAACTCGGCAAGATCGTGCAGATGCTCGTCTATGGTCCGAATGTGATAGCAGTGGAGGGCACGTACGATGATGCCAACCGCCTTGCAAGCGAGGTTGCTGATTCCCATCCCGACTGGGCTTTCGTGAATATCAATATAAGACCGTATTATACTGAAGGTTCAAAGACGCTCGCATACGAAACCGCGGAGCAGTTGAACTGGGAAACCCCAGACCATGTCGTAGTGCCAATGGCAAGCGGGGCACTTCTGTGTGCAATTTCCCGCGGCTACAAAGAGCTTGAACGCGTGGGTCTTGTAGAAAGCGCCGATGTAAAACTATCAGGCTCGCAGCCACTTAACTGTTCACCCATCTCATGCGCAGTCCAGAAGGATAGCGAAGTTGTTCCAGTTCGGAACTATGAGACCGTAGCGCACAGCCTGGCAATCGGCAATCCTGCTGACGGCTACTATGCCAAGCAGGCAATTCTCAGTTCTGGCGGCTATGCGGCTTCACCAACCGATGCTGAAATTATCGAGGCTATCCATCTTCTCGCAAGAACAGAGGGAATATTCACAGAGCCAGCAGGCGGAACCACAGTTGCTGGTCTAAAGAAACTGGTGGAAAGCGGGCACATCCAGCATGATGAGCGGGTGGTGGTCTATGTTACAGGGAACGGTCTTAAAGCACAGGATACCCTGCTTAAATCCCTGCAGCGCCCGCCCGTGATAAAACCCATGCTGAGCGAGTTCGAACAGCTAACAGCTCCGAAACTTGAGATTCACAAGCACGAGGCAGTGCCTCTTGCACATGCACATATCGCACAATAAGGTGATAAAATGGTCAAAATAAGATTTTCTTCAGCATTGAGCAATGTTACCCACGCACGCGAAACTACCCTTGAACTTGGAAATACAACGGTAAAAACCGTGCTGGATAAACTGGTAGAGCAGTACGGCGCTGATTTTGAGAAAAGGATTCTTGATAAAGGCGAAGTAAGGCGGTTCGTCAATCTTTACGTGAACGGCGAGGATATAAGGCATTTAAGCGGTCTTTCTACGGATGTAAAGGACAGCGACGAGATATCCATTCTGCCTGCTGTCAGCGGGGGATAATAGTTCCTCCGAAAACATTGAAGAAAAAGAATTGCAAGATTTTTTCGGGAGTGTAACATAATTTGCTGAAACTTCCAATAATCATTTACTTTCCTCTTTATATATACACATCCATTCGTTCACCGAAATACACTCTCAATTGATTCAGGATAA
>DAHXMQ010000027.1 GCA_027371625.1 Candidatus Methanoperedentaceae archaeon
GGCTATACACTTCTCAGGAAGATATACAAGCGTCCTATCTTCCTTTGTTCCGAACACTACCTCTTTCATATGTTACTCCTTCATTACTCCAATATTTTCCAAACATTCCATCCTGGGATAGCCTGCGCTTCTGTACCTCTATGCAATCCTGCGGACATACCTCGGCGCACATCCCGCAACGGACGCATTTTTCATCAACTACAGTCGGCTTCAGGGCAACGTAGAGATAAGAGTCATCCGTTTCCGCCTTGCCGGCTTTTCTTACTTCCAGAGCGCCGGTCGGGCACACCTTTGCGCACATGTTGCACACTATGCACCCACCGCCTCCAACCTGGAGGAAGTCCTTGTTGATGAGACCCCTTGCAACTGCTCCCACAGAGCCTATCACTAATTCTTCCTTGGGACAGACCATTGTACATGTTGCGCAGCCTATACACTTCTCAGGAAGATATACAAGCGTCCTATCTTCCTTTGTTCCGAACACTACCTCTTTCATATGTTACTCCTTCATTACTCCAATATTTTCCAAACATTCCATACATAGAGCTTCGCCGTTTTTCACAACAAAGCTCTCACCGCATTTATCGCACAGAGCTATGCGTTTTTCTGGTTTTTCCGGCAATTCAATATCCATGATTTTGTATGTATAGACGCTTTCCCCGGCATCTATCAGTAAAGAGACTGCCTCCTCATGGGGGACTTCCGCTGCTTTCATGTACCACCCATGAAGCCTCGGGTATTGTGCAGTTTTTGCAGGGTCAAGCACGATCCTGACGCTTCTGACACGTTTTTGACCCTCAGATGCTTTCTTATTAACCACAACTGCCATCTTGCCGTAATCCTTGATTTTAAGTTTCTTATTCCCGATTGTGCACCCTGCAAGTATCTGGAAGGGGTCGGGAAGGCAGTTGTATGTCTCACAGGTAACGTACAGTTGCTCGCCATAATCGGCACCCAGCACCTTTCTCGCTATATTGAGCATCTGGATTCCGATGAATGCGCCTGTGCTCAGGTATCCATGGAACGAACTTACCCGCTCTGTCTGGAAAAGAAGATATGGGTCGGTGATTTTCTTCAGGACATCACCCATGCGAATATCCTTTCCAGCCTGAGCTGTGAACGGGTTGCCGTAATCTGCACGAATGTAAACACCATGAGCAGTATGGTTCAAGTCAGTCGCCTCATATTTTCATAGATTCGGTTACGTTATATAATTCGTATATATACGAACGAAAGTATTTAAAGTCACCTCGATATTTTCATGGCATCATCTTATGTTTGCTCAAACATAACGTATGCTAATAAAAGTTTCGAAAAAAAAACTAGCGCATCTGTGAAAATCCGTCTAATCCGTGTGCAATTTGCCATGATATCGCACCAAGCTTTCTTGCAGCCTCCACAATCGCCACCATAACCTTATATATCCCCTTCAAAAAAGATACATAAGAGGGATTATCATCAACTCAAGCGCCGACCGCTACAAGTACATGTCCATAAGGCAGTTGCAGGACATTACGCAGGAACTGAAAGAAGAAGCAAAGCAAAACCCTGCGAGGGATGCAGAGTATCACGTTGCTTACAAGGCACTTCAGGACAAGATACGGGAGAGGGACAGGAAAAGACCGAAATGCATTCCCTGGCGCTTCGAGCACGAGCTTGATATAGCGGAAGAGTTCTAGCTTTTTATCGATAGATATATTTTTAAAGATAAATGATAATTTAACTTATAGCATTACTATACTGCAGGACGAGAAAATGGTCAAGAGATTGAAACTGGAAAATTTTCGTGGAGTTAAGAAAGGTGAGATTGAATTGGGAGACTTGACGATACTGGTTGGTTCAAATAACTCAGCCAAGACAACGATACTTGAAGCCTTATTCCTTTTACCAAATCCTTTCCGCTCAGTCCCATATATGATTCCAGCGCCAACTCTTTCAACCAATTCTCCAGATGTCTCACAAAAAACTTTATCAATTGAACTAACCTCAGCATCGCTTGTTCATGAAATGCATAAAACTCTCAACAGCCAAGGATACATTTTCTTGTTTTACAAGTATCTTGCAGAAGAAGCAACAATAGGATGGGATGATGATAACTATCTAAAATTCGTAAAATCTGGACGTACAATATATGCGACTTCAAATATACCATCCTTTAAAGGCGCACACATTCCAATGCCGAAAGGTGATATTGATTCCTTTGGCTGGCTTTATCTCTCAGATGCAAGATGTGAAGAATTTGCAGAGACTCAAGGAAAACTACTAACTCCCGAATCTCTCTTAATATCGTCCGAGTTTACAGAATTTTCCTACTGGTATATGAATAACAACTGGGCAAACATATTTAATCTTGGTATAGCGAAGGAAGTTGCTAAAGATATCTCTCGCATGGTAAATGAAAATTTTGTAAACATAACTATAGAGCCATTCTTGGGTGGCAATCTCTCTATATTCGGATTTTTAGAAGATGGTAGTAGGGTTAGACTTGGAGACCTCGGGTCTGGAGCGCAGATATATATCGTTTCAAGAATGCTCTACGAGCTTAAAAAGCCAAAACTTCTGCTTTGGGATGATATCGAAGCTCACCTAAATCCGCGTATGCTTGTTAGAATCGGGGAATGGTTCTCTGAACTCATTGAAGATGGTGTTCAGGTCGTTGTTTCAACCCACAGTCTTGAGGCTGTGAGGATACTTGCAGAACTAAATAAGAACGCTGTAATCTGCTTAACGTCGATAGACGATGGTATATTAAAAGAGAGGAAAATGTCCATCGAAGAGGTTGATAATCTTCAATCTGCCGGGGTTGATGTGAGACTTGCTGACAAGATGATAATATGAAGATTAAACCTCTATCGCCTGTATTTGCTGCAAGATTAACGAGTAAATTACGCAATATGATATCGAAAGATTTTCGCTATAAAATATTAGTGGATATGGTTAAAGAAGATATCGACTCGATTATTGTGTTGGGGAACGGCAATGTTGATGATATGGCTATACCAATTGTTTGCTACCATCTTAATGGTAATAGAATCGTGGGAATTACAAAGCCAGATGGGAAAAAGAGGCTAAATGCACTGAATGAATTCCCTAAATATATTTCTGGGTCTAAAATTGATAAAATAGCTTTAGTGATGGATCAGGAAGGAGAGAATTTAGCTGGTATTTTCAAGCAAGCTGAACATAAATTGAGGGATCAAAACATTGGGTTTGAGCTAACCAAGAACGACAGCCGATTTAAGCTATATCAGTGCAAGTATGGAAGCCGAACATTTGATTTTATCTTAATAATAAACGGACTTGATGATATTTCTACCGAGACCCACAAAGTCGAGGATCATCTGGTTAAAGCTGCTTTGGAGCTTTCCAAAATATCTAATTCGAATCTTCAAGACTCTAAGGAAACTTGGAATTCGTCTTTCGATGCCTCAATTCAAAATGAAATACTAAACAAGTTAGTTGATAGTGAATCTCTTTCATCTGAAGTTTTTCCACAACATTTCGATGGCTTACGATTATTGGAAGAGTAATTTAAATCGACAGCAATGCCTCCAGATTATATCGACCCTGAAATCGTTCGTCTTTTCCCCTCCCTCAAAAGCGGCGCAGTCGAGCGTGGACTGTGGAGGATTCCGCTTTACTTTGATAAGAGTTTTGGAAGGAACAGGGGCTGCATCCGCCTGCGCCGCTACCTTGTGCACATGGCAGAGATGGGCGAAACAAAAGAGGCGATGATGGAGAAAACCAATGAAATCTATAAAGAGTTCTCGGAACTAATTGACAAATTTCCTGCCGACGCTAATACAGTCGAAAAACGAAGGCATCAGCTCGATAAATACATGATGGAATTCGTAGAGGAAGTAGCAGAGCTTATAGCAGAAGGGGATTCCACGCGTATGTATTAATCCGTAACTCAGCTTAAATTAAGTAATATGTCAATTTTACAGGCTTTGTAAAGTTTGATATTTCTCCAAAATAAAAATCCTCTATTTCTTGATTTCTAATTATTGTTTTTCTTAAATTCTATCCGAAAGATTTATA
>DAHXMQ010000239.1 GCA_027371625.1 Candidatus Methanoperedentaceae archaeon
GAGACGCTTTAATATCTCGCTCAGCAGGTTAAACCTTCCAATCTCGGAAAACGCACTTAAGACGCTTGTATCGAGTACAATCAATCTTTTGTCCCCTTAAGCGCTTCATAGTCCTCATTAAGCTCTCTGACACCTTCTACGCCAAGCCTCGGATTGATGCCTTTTTCCATGAGAATCTTTTTCATTTGGGTTTGGGATACTCCGGCAATACTGGCGGCTTTGGCAAGGGATATTTTTTCCTGCCTGTAAAGCGCTACTGCAATTTCTTTTGCGTCATAGTCCCGCAAAAGATGGCGAATAGCATCGCGGACTGCTTCGGCAATGTTTCCGTAAAGACCGGCATCTATCAACTGCTTTATCTTTGTCTCAAACTCGCCTTTGATTTCTACTGTGGTGGACATAACTTGATTTTTACTATGTTTTTTCAAGTTATATAAGTTTTGACTTGTGAAGTCGTATTTCAAACATTTTGAAAAATAAAAACCGCAGATGAATGCGGATGAACGCAGATTTGTAGAATTTGATTTTAGCTCAAACGCTTGCCTTTTCAAATTATAAAAGGAATTGGTGCATCAGACATAAACGATGCTCTTTTTAATATCTTCCGCAACTTTTTTTACCCTTATGCTCTCGATGCCGGCAGGAGTGAGGATATCCACTTTTTTGCCCAGCGCCTTTTCAATATGGTCGGACAATTCGATGAATTTCAAACCGATTGGTTTCTCGAACTCAACAATGATGTCAATATCACTATCCTCTCGCTGGATTCCTTTGGCAAAAGACCCGAATAAGCCGATTCGTTTTACGCCGAAAAAGCTCCGCAGATAGGGGAGTTCTTTTTTTAAAGTTTTAATAATTTCTTCTTTGGTTGGCATTTTAACTCATTTCATCCATATTCTATCGCAATTCTCTTATGAATTTATAATAATTTTCTACAAAGAATTGTTCCAATTCTTCTCTTTGTCTGGGTGTTGTTCTGCCGCTTTTATCTTCGACAAACTTAAAACACAATTCTAAGAAATCCGTGGACGACTTACAAAGGTTCTTTACTTCATTTTCATCGTATTTCCTGTAATGTATCTTGCCGAACCTGTCAACGCCATATCTTGAAGGTATGTAATATGATTCGAGCCTGTTTACATCAGGCAGTAACTTCATAAAGTCCTTACTCAGATTTTTGGATTCCGGGATTACGAATTTGACGAGATAGTCTGTATAGATATGTTCGTCAGTGATCAAAATATCAAGCAGCGAGAGGCATGCTTTTGCCGATTTTTCGGAAACCTGCTGGGCGTGGAAGATTGCCATAGAGTAAAGTCCCTCATCCAATGCTGGCACGATGATTGATGCATCGTTCACCGCATCCAGTAAATATCTGACAGCCCTTGCTTCTTTAATATCAGACATGATAGCCTACCGTGTTGCCTTCCGCAATGATGGGTTTTATGTTCTTCACAACATTTTCACACCTGATGAGTATATCTGTCCCATAGAGAAGCCTGCTGGCATGGTATATTTCATAAAGGAAGGGGGAGGAATATTCCAGGTCGTCCATGCCGATGAGCAGTATCTCAAGCGGTCTTTTTATTTTTCCAAGAAGGGAGTATCTTATTCTGGCTATTATGTCCATGTCCTTTTCAGGATATTCCCTTACTATTACAGCGATGTCGTAATCGCTTCTTTCGTTTTCTTTTCCTTTTGCAATGCTGCCGAATAGATATATTGCTTCGCTGCCACTTATTTCTTTTAATATGGCATTGACGATTTTTTTAAGGTCGCTTTTTTCTTCGGCGGTTGTCATTTTACCTCATTGAAGTGGCAGGAATATGCTTTTCTATTTGCGTGCAAATGCTTTTGCAAGAAAATACACGCCTCCTAAAATCAGCCCGCCCAATATTGCCACACCAAGCAAATTTGCTAAGTCATTCGCAGTATCCTTTTTTTCTGCTGTGTAATTTGGACAGGTCTCACATGGTTTATTCGGACAATCATTTTTTCTCCCATGTGCTATTACCGTGAAACCTAGCTTGGCATCGATAGGAACTAAGTATATGTGATTCTTGCCCTTCTTTATATATCTGTCCGGTATATCGATATATAAGTAATAGTCTATTCTTTTATTTGGATTCGGACCTCCGAAACACTCGTTGTAAATTTGGATTTCGCAACTGTCTGGAGAGATATCTGTAAAATACCAACCCATTCCATACCCTGCATCTACTGCTGTATTAGTTGATGGTTTGAACTCCTTTGTAGCAAAGATGCTCTGATATGCAAAATAATTTGTATAATGATACAGCCTCATTTATATTCCTCCATCATATTCCTGTTTTATGAGCATTAAATATTGAAGTCTATAGATATTTTTAAGTTTTTTCGTGTCTTCTTCCCTAATCGGTATATCAATTTCTTTTATATGATAAAATTTATTTGAGGAATGTTTAATGTCGAGTATTAAGAATACTAATGCATCGTATAAATCTAAGCCTCCATGACCACTACCTATTATTGGCAAATACAACTTTCGTATTTTTTTATCTGAAGTTAATTTAAATACCTCTTCAATGCACTTACTAATATTGCTCGGTTCAGCAACAATGCCTTCACCTTTTTTTCTTATCGTCGACGCCGTAAGTATTATATTAACAGGTGAATCGTATGGCGAGGGAAGAATGATAGATGTCCCAGGGGGATACTCACCTTGATCATCTGGCAATCTCTCTGATTCATTTAAACATCCTTTAATTACTTCACCTAAGTTTGAAATTTTACTCGGAAAATGTTTCATGAAATATGCACCCAAAGCGCTATTGCTGTCTGTTATGCAGTCATCAATAAATGTGGTATTTGCTGGAAGAATAACCGCTGCACTTCTGTCAAAAGTAGTGATATCTTGTATCCGTCCAACTTTTATATTTACTTTGCATCGAGAAACTTGTAAAGATAAACCTTTTTGAAGTGTAGCTCTTTTGCTTATCTTAATGTATTCCCAACATTTTTTAAAAGTTCCCAATAAAATGGTTGAGGGTATCGCACCGATTATTGTAACAAACCAAGGATTTTCCAATATTGCCATTAATCATCCTTTCTTCGTTATTCAGCTTTTTCTATTTTATTGTTTTCCTACTTTGAACTTACATTAAATCCATCCTCAATGTTAAAATAAAAATGGGGCACATCCCTGTGCCCTCCACTTCGTTCTACCTCGCCCTCACCGTCTCCAGCGCCTGCGCCACCATCAGCCTGTACGCCTCCACATTCGTGGAGTAATGCAACCTTGCTTTCATAATATGAGGTTCATTGCCATACAGCTTTTCAAGCCTCTTCGTGGTATGGTTCGCAGCATCCACAACCCACCGGTCTCTCGTGGCAGCGTCCACCACATGCATGGACTCGGCTCTTATCGACGTGAGAATATTCCCGTCCTTCGTTGTGTATGTCGAAGGCTTCCCTATCACAGCCACGAACTCAGGCGGCGTGGTTCTCGCAAGCACCTGTGCAGCCTCGGGCTGGTACTGCCCCGCAGACACGAAGAACGCACCCGTCGGGTCAACGATGCGCCCGCGCCAGAACTCTGCCTCGCTTCCCACGTCTTCCTTCTCGGTCAGCGTGCCCACGATGAATACCCTGTTCACCTTCGCGCCCGTCGGAGTGATCAGGTACTGCGGCGAGTACTGGTCGCTTCCTTCTTTCACCTGGAGGTTTGATTCCTTGAACTCTGCTGCAAAGATTCGGTGCGCTATCTCACGGACAAATCCAGTATTCTCTGCCATGATTACGCCTCCTGAGCGACCGGTGCGGCAGTTGCAAGCAGCTTGCCTATATTCTCCTCAAGGGGTTTTACGTCCTGCTTGATTGTCTCCACGAGTATGAACCTGTCAAGCTTCGCTCCGGTCACCACGAAGTACCTGCCCACGAGCTTTTGCTTTATCACATCAAGCACCACAGCCTGGTCAAGCGCCTCTGTCGCCATCTCCTTGGCTTTCTCAAGGGTAATGCCTGTGAGGTTTTCTGTGATCTCCCTGTTCAGCAGGATATCCTGTACCTTCTCACCATCGTCCATCACTGCTTTCACGCGGAGGTCGTATATTCCTTCCACCTTCCCGTGCTCTCCGCATGCGCCTTTCACGAGCGCACGGTTGCACTCCGGACAGCGCTTTATCAAGCCCGAGCCGCTCTGGATATCCACGATTGCGCCGCTGAACTCCGTGGGTGTTGAACCCACCTCAATGTCTTCGTTGATGGGTATTATCTCGCTTGTCTTATTGATTTTGACGCTGAACTGCCCCTGCCATTCTGAGGTGGTTATATTCTTGAATATGTAGCTTTTGCCTTCCTCAACCGCAGGCAGAGCAGATGCTTTTGCCCATTTCGTGAATCTTATCGTGCCTGATTCATCGCCCAGCAATCCAACCTGCGCGATGGATTCCTGGTTGGCTTCCCACAACTGGACAACCTTGGCGCGAAGCGTCACCCATTTCCCGTCCTCCTTGATATCCACTGCCTTTACCACCGGCGTCTCACGGGGCGTAAAAAACTCTGCTCTTGGGATATTGTGTTTTTTCAAGAAGATGTTTATTACGTTTCGCCGTGCTTCCTCAGGTGGAACCTTGAACCTGTTGATCAACTGCTCCAGCCTGTTCTCGATTTCGCTTAACTCTACCTTAACGCCATGCTTAGCGAAGCTGGCTTCTATCTGTTTTGCTATTTCTTTCATATCTTTCCTCAAGCCTCTTGTTTATTTTTTATTTGAGAGGCAAACTATACCTTAGCATCGGAACATATAAAGCTTCTTAGAGCAGGGTGAAAGTAATATTTTAATAAGAAATAACCCAATTAAAAATAGATGAACGTGGACTATCCTGAGATCAAAAATAAAATAGCAGCCTTCATAAGCTCCAAGGTGGCGGAATCGGGTGCAAGCGGCGCGGTTATTGGCTTGAGTGGAGGCATTGATTCATCACTGACTGCATATCTTGCCGTTGAGGCGCTCGGCAAAGACAATGTGCTCGGGATCTTGCTGCCCGAGAAAGGCATTACGTCAGAGGAGGACATTGATGACGCACAGGAAGTGACACGAATACTTGGCATAGAGCACAAACTTATCGAGATATCTCCTGTTTTGCGCTCATTTTCAAAAGTCATGGATTCTGATAGAATGAACATAGTTGCAAACGGGAATTTGAAAGCGCGCACACGCATGTGCATATTGTATTATCATGCAAACCTCAGCCGCCGCATGGTTGTGGGAACGGGGAACAAGACGGAGCTGCTGCTCGGGTATTTCACAAAATACGGCGACGGTGGCGTTGATATTGAACCAATCGGCTGCCTTTACAAAACACAGGTGCGCGGGCTTGCCCGTTATTTGGGCATACCTGCAAAGATTATCGATAAAATACCCACGGCAGGGCTCTGGAAAGGACAGACCGACGAGGGAGAGCTTGGTGTGTCCTATGAGACTGCTGATAAGGTGCTCACCATGCTGGTTGATGAAAAAAAGGACGTTTCCGAGGTAAAGAAAAATTTCCCTGCAGATGTTGTGGATCAACTGCTTGCTCGCATTTCTTCGAACGAACACAAGCGCATGCCGCCTTCGTCTCCTGAAATCTGATTAGTGGCTTTGAGAGATGCCTCCTTGCAGAAGGAGGCACTTCATAAAATCCAGGTGAGAGGTTTCTTTGCAGCGTCTCTGTAACCTGTTCTTTTCTTACAGCACCGCATTTTTCACACCTGTAGCCCTGTTCTTTGCCCATGGATTTCATCCGTTTTCCGCAGCAGAGAGGGTTTCGAAGTTCGTGCACGTTGAGATATATTACTCTGATTTTTTCGATGTTCAAAGTCCTTTCTTTCACGCCTCCACATACCGTTATCTCATCCCCACTGCGAAGCTGCCTGATAATATTTCGAAAGCCCTTCGTGGGCTCAAAGGCAGCGCATTCAAGATTTGCTCCATTTTCCAGAAGCCCAAATATAACATGCCCGCCTTCTATTGTTTTCGGGGGGCTGCTGACCGTGCCTTTGAGAATATATGAGCGATCATTTTTAGCCTCGCCGATTCTTGCAGGAATCAGGTGCATATCGGTATTCTGGTTTGTCTTATAGACAACATATCGCTCTATCGGCTCACTTTTTACAATCGAAAATGCTTCTCTTACAGCGCATTCGCTCTTTCCGCGGATGCCAAAAAGAATCGGGTCGGGCGAGTGAGGGGCGAAAACGATGCGCTTATTCTCGTAATCCACGGTGTCCCATGTATCAGGATATGTTGCCGCGTCGGCAGCCCATACCGAATCTTCTTCGATCTCCCGCAGCGTGCCCCAGCGCTTTTTCTCACGGTATGCGATTAACTCGTATGTAAAATCAGGAAGCTCAGAGAGCGCAAAGCCCGCTGCGGCAAGCGCCCCGATCAATCCTCTCCCGTTCTTGAATCCTCGATGGTGTATCCCATGGCGCTCCAGCAATTCCTTTGCCTCACGAATTTCCAGCACATCCTGGACAGCCCGCATTGAGAATTTGGCTAAATCAGATAACATTTTTTCTGTGGCATTCTCAACAAAAACAACCCCTGGGTTGGTGTTTTCATCTGAAAATACCGCCATATCTTTCACGGTTCCAATGACAACCTCTTTTACTTTTTCAGCACTTTTTCCATTATACAATTCAAGCGGGATTGCTAAAGCCGCGTTGCCCCGTGTTTTATATATTATATTCGGGTTCAGGCGGACAAGAAGCGGGTGTTCCTTCACAGCACCGTATTTTTTAAGTTTCTCGATGAGCACGGCTGCAAGATATGTTGTGCACATGCCTTCCCTTGAATCCGTGTCATCGATGCCTATAATCATAAGCCCACACTTTCTCGCCTGCATAATAAACCTTTATATAGGGGTAGAACAATCGAAATTTAATGAATAAAGAGTTGCTTATAACTCGTGCCATTGCTATTCTGGGAAGGGCTGGCTTTATCATTTCCGAACGCTGCGATATCCGCCCCAGGAGTTTTGATATAGCTGCCAGGCGGGAGAACTTACTGCTTCTGATTAAAGTGATTTCCAATATCGACGGGTTAAATGAGGAAACTACAAGGGAAATGCAGTTCCTTTCAAAATATCTGAACGGATACCCAATTGTAATAGGAGAAAAAACCCGCGACCATTCTTTAGAAACAGGTGTTGTCTATTTCAGGTACGGCGTTCCTGCAACCGACATAAACACGGTGCATGATTTCCTTATCGAGGGTCTCCCGCCTCTTGTTTATGCTGAGCACGGCGGCTTGTATGTGAATATCGAGGGGAACATACTGAAAGAGGAGCGCATCAGGAAAAATATATCCCTTGGCGCACTTGCATCGCTGCTTGGCGTTTCCAGAAGGACTATAAGCAAGTACGAGGAGGGCGAGATGGCGGCAAGCGTTGATGTTGCGCTCAGGCTTGAGGAGATATTGGGCATGGGTTTTACGGTCGCAGTTAACCTGTTTGAAAAACTGGAGCCGAGCACCCAGAAAAAAGCAAATGTGGCGAAGGAATTTTCAAATATCTTCTCCATGCTGAAAAATATGGGATTCGAGGTATTGCCTATTTCCCAGGCACCGTTCGATGCCGTTTCCCAGTCGGGAAGCCGAAGGGATGAGACAACGATACTCACAGGCGTGGGCGAATGCACAAGAACAATGGTGAAAAAGGCGCATCTGATGAGCAGCATATCCGAGGTTGCACATACCCAGTCGCTGTTGATAGTGCATGGGGCAAGCAAAACTAAAAATATTGAAAGAACCGTTCTTATGGAAGATAAAGAGCTAAAAAAGTTTGATGATAAAGACGATTTTATAGACCTTTTACAGGAGCGAGGGCGGCGGATAGAGGTTTCGTGAAGAGGCGGGTTTCGGAAGAGTTTAGGAGCGCTTCGGTTTGTGGTGGTAGTTATCCTTAGATACAATATTTTTAAAATATGGGTTATGGTCGATTGTGGTTAACTATCAATAATAATATTTATCATCTTTTGATTCATGCAAGAATCAGATAGATCCTTTCATAATCAATATATAAAAAATTAAAGAAATGTCTCACGAAAAAGAAGTTTTCATTTGTTATGAAACAAAAACGGGACTGAGTTTTGCTAAACACCTCAAGGAATCGCTTGAAAAGATGAAAAGTCCAAAGCTGTCTTTTGTAGCTTCTGAAGACTTAAAGCCAGGAGAGCCAGAACAAGATGTTAGAGAGAATGCTATAGAAAAGTGTAGATATTTTGTAGTGATTGTGACATCTCTGACCCTTGAATCAGATGAGGTAAAAAAAGAAATTAGCTTGGCGGGAAAGTGTGGCAAAACATTAATAATCTGTAAGAATAAAAAAATTGATAGAGCTTTGCTATCAAAATTACCGATGATAAGCAAACTTCAACATATCGACGATTTTGAAACAAAGGAAGAATTGGCAAATAATGTAATTTCCGCGATACTTGATATAGAAGAGTTAGAAAAAAGAAATCCAGAGAGAAAAATAGTATTTGATGCATCACCAACACCAATAAAATCATTTGATAAATTAGCTGAAAAGCAGTTTGAGGTTCGAGATATAATTTATGAAGGAAAAGTCATTCCTTACATCGAATTTGAATCAAATGAGGGACATGAACATGAATGTACGCTTTATTCAAAAATTTATAATGATTTCTTTGAAAGAGCCTATTATTTGGAGGCCAATTTTAACCTTGTTCCCATTAATAAATTAAAAGATATATTATTAATGTATTATAATACTTTCGTTAATTACCAACATTATCATTCAGCGTTTAGTATAACGCAAAGTGGTTTGAACTGGATTGGATATGGTGCTAATAATTTTGTGAAAGCTTTACAAAATCAAAGCCTACGTTATTCACAAATAAAAAAGAAATATGGTGATGAAACATATATTCATCATAACGAGAGCGCTTGCTTTATAGATGAAATAGGAGAGACAATTTTCTATATTGACACTCAACCAAAAAGTAGCTCAAATCTTAACGAATTGACTTTAGATTTCTTTAGTATAGGGTTCATATTTAAGGATATACCTTTTAATACAATATATAATGAATTTTTTAATAAAATAAAGAATGTTCCCGAAAGTTTAAAAGAAGTCAATGGAGGTTTAACGCAAAGGTTTCCTCTGAAAGAGTTCACTTTCAAAGAAGAAGGGTTTATAGCAACCAATTATAGGGATGAACGCTATGTTTCAGGACTCTATGGTGAAATTCCAATAGAGTTAAAAAATAACGAAATTATCAACAGGCATAACAAAATAATTGTTAATTTAAGAGATTATCATGATATGAAACAAAAGCGTAAACACAGTATACGCGGTGTCAAAATAACTCAGATTCCTTCTGGAAGTTATATTTTGGATTTTACTGGCGATTGGCAATAATACATTGTTATTCTCTGCAAGCTCTCAGTTTCTTTTTGTCACAGGATTTAATAGCTGTGAATCAGAACTTTGCTCATCCGACAGTTAATCTTTTAATGTGAGTTACGCCGAGAAAAGGATTGCCCTCGTTCTAAATGGAGCACGCAAAAGCGAATTCGTGCCACCTGCTGAATCTACCTCGATTGCGCCGCCCCTAAGCACGCCGCCCATCGGGTTCGGTCATAGCCCGCATCCGCTGCTGGCGAACGGCGCGCCCTTCGTACGGGAGGCTGGGCGACAGTCCTGCGCTCCAGCGGGCGCCACTTCTTGTAAATGAATCGAGGTAAGGATAATCAACCACGGGGGACACAGAGAGCACAGAGTTGTAACAGTTCTCTGTAAGCCGAAACTTCGGCTTGCGCAGTGTTGGGGTATGCGTAGCATACCCCTCGTTTGATAAACCTTTCCAAAGGTTTTCCTCTGTGCGCTCTGTGGTTTTTCAATTTTGATGTTGGGCGGTTGCACCGGGGCATATCGGCGCCGGGGTTAAATATTTAAAAAGTAATAAATATGTGGCGCCTAAAAGTGCCTTATCCGATTAAGGATCATTTGCACTCGACTGGTCAGCGAAGGCATAATATGTATATAATCTCATATACCTCATAAAGAGGTATAAAAGATGTATATCAAAAAAACCATAACCCTTCCAATAGAACTTGAAAAAGATGTGGAAAAATACCTTATAGGCAAGCACTACTCGAACCTGTCCGAGGTAATAAGGGATGGCATAAGGAAAGTTCTCAAAGAGTATGGCAGAAATGAGTCAATAGACAGGGCTGCTGAACTTTACAGAAAAGGGAAAATAAGCATTCGGCAGGCTGCTGATATCATGGAACTTACTTTGAGGGAGACGCTGGACGAGTTTGGAAAGAGAGGCGTTTATATCCGCTATGGCAAAGAGGAACTTATTGAGGACACTGCATGATTGTAGTGAGTGATTCAACGCCTCTAATTCACCTCGCTAAAGCAGGGCAGATTGAAATTCTCTTCTCCTTGTATAAAGAAATTTTAATCACAAATGAGGTTTACAGGGAGGTTGTTGTGGAAGGAAATCTTCTCCAAGAAGAGGATGCTGGAATCGTTCAGAGTTACGTTGGGAGGAGTATTCGTGTCAAAAATCCGAAGTCCTCTTCTCAGTATCTGGTTGAAAAATACTTCATCCATAAAGGTGAAGCTGATTCAATTCAGCTTGCTTTGGAAACCGGCACCCAGCTTATACTTATGAATGAAAGGGAGGGAAGAAATGCTGCTAAAAGTGAGGGACTAAGGGTTAAGGGCACCATAGGGGTTTTGTTTGATGCATTAAGAGCAGGGTTGATTAGTAAAGAAGAGGCTTTAAGTATTCTTTTGAAATTCAGAGACAGCCCGCATGTTTTCTGGGTAGAACCTGATATTATTGAAGAGACTATGGAGAAAATAAAAAAGTATTTCTGAGATGACAAAATGCGCGAAAAAATTGACTGGTACGATGAATTCATTGATCTTAACTACACCCCGGCAAAACACGACCTCGTCTGCCTTTATTACTTCGAACCTGCAAAGGGAATCAGCGCAGAAGAAGCCATCGGAAGAATCGCATCCGAAAGCTCCGCAGGCACATGGACAACGCTCCACGAACTGCCAGCAAGGGTGGAGAAGATCAAGGCGCGAGCCTATGAATTAAGCGGCAGGTACGTAAAAGTGGCTTATCCGATTGACCTCTGGGAACCCGGGAATGCGCCGCAGTTGCTAAGTGGCATAGCTGGCAACATATTTGGCATGAAAGCCTTGCGAAACCTACGGCTCATCGATGCCTCTCTTCCGGCGCGTTATATCAAACACTTCAGGGGACCTCACCACGGCATCGGGGGAATAAGGAAGCTTTTGAAGGTCGGAAGAAGACCAATCACAGGCGCAGTGCCAAAACCAAAGATCGGATTCAGCGCGGCAGAACATGCAAGGGTCGCTTACGAAACTTGGATGGGCGGGTTTGACCTTGTAAAGGATGATGAAAACCTGACCTCCACTTCTTTTAATCGTTTCGAGGAGCGCGTGGAGAGAATGGCAAAATTTAAGGAAAAGGCGCAGAAGCAGACGGGGGAGGAGAAGGATGCCTTATTGAACATCACAGGCGAGACGAAGGAGATGATACGCAAGGCGAAGCTGCTTTCTGATTCTGGCTTCAGGTTTGCCATGATCGACGTTGTCACATGCGGCACCGCTTCTGTCCAGACATTGCGCGATGAATGCGGAGACCTCGGTCTTGCGATACATGCCCACAGAGCGATGCATGCAACCTTTGACAGAAATCCGAAACACGGGATCACGATGTATTTCCTTGCTAAACTTATGAGGTTGGTGGGCGTGGATGAAATTCACGCCGGAACAGCCGTTGGGAAACTGGTTAGCACCAAAAAGGAAATAAACCTGATTGCAGATGTGCTCAGGGAGCAGAAAATAAAAGAACCGATGGTGCAGGATTGGGGCTTGATAAAACCTGCGCTTCCTGTTTCTTCAGGCGGGCTCCATCCTGGATTAATACCGCCGGTAATGCATATACTTGGAAATGACTGCACGCTGCTCGTGAGCGGCGGGATACATGGACATCCGAAAGGAACGCGTGCAGGCGCAATGGCTGTGATGCAGGCGATAGAGGCTGCAATGGAAGGGATTGACTTAAGCGAGTACTCAAGAACGCATAGAGAATTACAGCAGGCACTGGAAAAATGGGAATATCTGAAACCTAAGTAAATAATTTTTCTCGGGCTTTTTTCTTTGTTGCTTTCTTTATTATTGGCTCTTCCTTCTCTGGTTTTGCCTCTTCTGTTGCGGGAATCGGGATTATTTCTCTGGTGGCATTTATCTCAGGCTTATTGGCGGTCTTTTTATCACGTCTCGCTACTGTTTCTTTACTGCCAGATTTTTTCTTCCTGCTCCCTTTTTTCGCAGGTTTTATTTTTTCTGACTCACGAGCGGGGATTTTTTCTACTTTTTCCTCAGGCAGCTCATCCTCAAGTTTAAGCCCGGTTTTTTCTGCACCTGCATGAGGAATGGTTGTCAGCGGTTCAGATGGGGCGATATCTTGAGTTTTCATTTCAAAACTTGCTGTCTTTGCTTCAACTGGTGCGTTAATAATACCAGCCAAATCCAAGCCCTGCAGATTCTCAGGTTGCGTCTTTTTGGGTTTTCGCAGACGCAAAGATACCAGTATAGTTTCAATTAATGACATAACATCTCCTTTGACGCCGATTTAATATTAATATTATAATACTTAACGCTTTTGATAGCCGTCGAAATTCATCTCACCGATTTCCCATCCAAGGTATTCCCTGATAATTATATACGCCATCTCAGGGGGTATCGCCCCGACCTCGGTGCATATCAGGTCGATATACTCACGCGGCGTAACATCAAACGCAGGATTTTTCACGCTCACATTGGTAAACTCGCCGAGCTTCTTCCTGCTTATGACCTCACTGCTATCGCGCTCCTCTATCTCAACAAGTTCACCAAATATCGTTCGCGGGCTGAATTTATAGGTCTCAGCCGCTATTATCACGTTTTTCCTGGCTTCATGGGCAGCAAGTGCAAGTTGCGAAGTCCCGATCTTATTGATGACTGAGCCATTCACGGTCACAGCATCTGCCCCCATGACCACAAGATCAACATCCTTCATGAGATACCGAACAGCAGAATCCACTATCAGAGTGGTTTTTATCCCCAGAGCGTCGAGCTGTTTTATCGTAATATACCCCTGCATTCTTGGGCGCGATTCGGTGGCTATAACGTTGATAGCTTTTCCCTTTGCATGCGCTGCCGCAAGAATCGAGATTGCTGCTACAGAGTTGCAGTGTGTCATTATGGTATCCCCATCGCGTATTCGACGTTCACCTATCTCTCCTATTGCTTTGACCGCATTTTCGGAATTGGAAATAAACTCATCCGCAAGTTTTTTGATTTCCGACCTTGCCTCATCCACGGTTTCCCCTTTATACCGCATCACAGCCCTCACGGCATTCGGAAGCGATACAGCAGTGGGGCGCGTGCTGAGAAGAAGCCCTGCCGCATATCTCATCTTTTCGTTGAACTCTTCAAGGTCATTCGTTTTTATCCTGCCAGCATAATCACGAAGCTCACCTGCCGCAGCCCGCGCAATCCTGCCAGCGCCCCTTATTTCCATGGTTTTTATATTCTGTGCTGTTTCTTCAAGCTGCTTCATGTTCCTCCATGATGCGGTATATCAAATCCATAT
>DAHXMQ010000033.1 GCA_027371625.1 Candidatus Methanoperedentaceae archaeon
CATAAATCTGGACATAAACGAGGGCGATAGCATAGGTATAATTGGAAAAAGCGGAGCCGGAAAGAGCACTCTCCTGCATTTGCTCCGTGGCTTTGAGGAATTTGAGGATATTACCGGCGAGGTAATTTTCAACATTTCAACCTGTCCCGAATGTGGTAAAGTAAACACTCCGAGCGGTGCAGGCAGCGAATGTCCAAAATGCGGCATAAAGACCGAACTCCAGAGGGTGAATTATCTTAACTCAAAAGGCATGCACCAGAAAATCATGGATAGGACTGCTATCATGATGCAGCGAACCTTCGGGTTATATGGCGATGAGACGGTTCTTGAAAACATCATGCACAGCTTTGAATATTCCGATATGCCTAAGGAGAAACGTCCTTATGTAGCAGCGGAACTGATCGAAAAAGTGAAGCTCAGCCATAGAATGACATACACTGGAAAGGAGCTCAGCGGGGGAGAGAAACAGAGAGTTGTTCTTGCACGCCAGCTTGCCAAGTATCCCATGCTTTTACTTGCGGATGAGCCTACCGGAACGCTTGATCCAAAAACCGCAAAGCTTGTGCATGAGAGCATATTAAAAGCAAAGCAGGAACACAACATGACTCTGCTGGTTACTTCGCATCTGCCTAGCGTTTTACATGATCTGACAAACGAAGCGATTCTTTTAGATAGAGGAGAAATTATAGAAATAGGAAAACCGGATGAAATTATTGAAAAGTTCTCTGCAATGACAGGAACAGTGAATGAGGGAAAAGCAGAGGTAGGCGAGTCGATTATTATTGTTAAAGATGTAAAGAAAAAATATTACTCCTATTATAAGGGTATGATTCCCGCCGTGAATGGAGTGAGTTTTAAAGTCAATGAAGGTGAGATTTTCGGAATAATAGGTATAAGCGGAGCAGGTAAAACAACACTCTCCAAAATCATAGCAGGCATTATGGAGAAAGACGGCGGAAAAGTGGATATAAGAATCGGGGATATGTGGGTTGATATGACCGAAAAAGGAACAGATTTCAGGGGGCGTGCAAAACCGCATATCGGCTACATGCATCAGGAATATTCCCTTTATCCTCACAGAAATGTATTATCAAATCTGACCGATTCGATAGGTCTGAAACTTGAGACTGAACTTGCAAGAACAAAAGCGATAGCCGCATTGAAAGCAGTGAGTTTTGATGAAAATATAGCACGCGAGGTTCTGGAGAAGACATCGTATGAACTGAGTGTTGGAGAACGCCAGCGAGTAACAATGGCGCAGGTTCTAATGAGAGAACCGAGGATTATTATTTTTGACGAACCCACAGGAACGATGGATCCGATTACAAAGAACGAGGTTGCAAACTCAATTCTAACAGCAAGAAAAGAGACAGGGACGACATTTATTATAGTTTCCCACGACTTGGAGTTTATCAGGAATGTTTGTAACCGCACAGCGCACATGAAGCTTGGCAAAATAACAGCGATGGGCGATGCAGGTTCGGTGCTTGATGAAATTAAAATCGAAGAAAAAGCAGAGAGGGAAAAGACTTCTGAAGACAGAAATAACGAACTGGTAAGATATCTTAAAAGAGCGCAACAGTGCGCAGAGCACGGGAATCTGTACGACATTGACTTTTATGTATCAAAAGCAAAGGAGACTGCTGCAAAACTCAATAAGGATATAAGCGGTGAGTTCGAAAGGCTCAAGCCGGCATACGAAAAAGGAATCTCTGAAATGCTTAAAGAAGCGGAAAGATATGCATCAGAAGGACAAATCTATGGAATGCATGTGTATATAGAAAATGCAATAAATTATGCAGCAAAAGCAGGTATCGATATTTCAGGGGAGCTTTTGAAGTTTATACCTGCATACGAGAAAGGTCTAAAAGAGGCACTGCAGGAAGCAGAGAAGCATGAAGCTAAAGGTTTCCTTGGAATGTCGTATCAGTATATTCATAGAGCAGGCAATTATGCTGAAAAGCTTGGAAAAAATATAGAGGAAATATTAAAATCGCTGCCATGGTATGAAAGATGGACGCTGACAGATATACACATGAAATTTTGATAAACCCAAAGATATTCAGTTATTTAGACGGGTTTATCAAATGAGGTGAAAAATATGTGCATGGTCGGAGATGTGCCTGAAATCAATATAGAAAACATAGAAATGGACTTAAAAGAATACGTTTGTCTTGATTGCGAAAACAAATTTAAGGGACTTGGAAAAAGCGTTATCTGCCCAGCCTGCAAATCCAGCAACATTGAAATAGTGAGTGCATAGAAATGAAAAGTGGTTGCTGTGAAATCGGTGATAATGTATATCCTCAAGATGAAACAAAGTTAAGGGAGAGTTGGATTCCCGGAACGACCCAATCCAGACACACTTGTTGTGATGTTAAAGTAAGTGGAAACACTTCTATTTGTAAAGGATGTGGCAACAAAGGGATTCCTGTTGAGGAAATAACACTGAAAAGTCTTGTCAAAGAACCCGTGCTTGAAGCTATCGAGAATCTGGATGGATTTTATTTTTGTGAATCACCCGCATGTGAAGTTGTCTATTTCAACAACGAGCAGCAGGTCTATCTGCATAAGGAAGATGTAAAGGTCAGGGTTGGCATAAAAGAAACAGAAAATCCTATTCCAGTGTGTTATTGTTTTGGATGGACGCAGGAGAGGATTTTTGAACAGATTAAACAACTGGGATACAGTACTGCTGTCAAGGAAATAGGTGCAAAAGTAAAAGCCAAAGAATGTGCCTGCGATATAAAAAATCCTTCTGGAAGATGCTGTCTTGGTAATGTCTATAACGTGGTCAAAAGAGGAATGGAACTATATCGCATTTCTTAATCATGCTAACAATCTGGAAAATACCAATATACTAACAAATATCAACGCCATTGATATGAAGATTTTCAGATGTTTACCATCAGCATCTCTAATGATTCGTGGTCCTACCTGCCCTCCAATGACAACCGATGGTAATACGAATATCAGAACATTTATTAATATAGTTCTATTTTCAATAAGTCCACTAACGAACAAAGGGTTCATTCGGGTTACGGCTGCTACAATATCTACGATAAATATGATAACCACTGCTGAACCAATGACATGGGATGGATGTTCTATTTTTTCATGGTTCCACATCCCCGGCACTATTAACTTACCCAGACCTGTGGCAATTAACCCTTTTAAGAAACCGGCAGTAACTCCTATCTCCCAGAAAATTCTTCGGTGTTTGACCTGTGGTTTCCGGGACGTGGTTATACTGATAATAAACAGGTAAGTCCCATATACGAGTATGAAGGAACCAAAAATAAATACGAGGACTTTTTCGTTAACATAGGATGTCAGAAGAGAACCGAGAACAGCAGCAGGAACTGTTGGGATCAAATACTGTTTGACCATGTACCAGTTGACCGTTCCCTGATGGATATTTCTGACCACCCCGCTCCCGAATCCAAATAACATTGTTAAAAGTGCCAACCAGAAAACGATCTTTGGATTTACTTTAATGAAAAATAGATATACCGGTATCCAGAAATTGGCTCCCGATATGCCGGCACACATTGAAAGGATAGCGATGATTATACCAATGGGGAAAAGATACCAGTATGTGAGATCCATTAAGGTTAAATTGTTTATGATGCATATAAAAATGTAGTTCAGGAATACATTCAGGAATTTATGAGGGATAAGTATATGGAAAAATATGACCTGATAATCCTGGGCAGCGGCGCTGCTGCTTTCGGGGCTGCGATAAAAGCCGTTGATCTCGGAGCAAAGGTGGCAATGATCGAGAAGGGTACAATCGGCGGAACATGTGTAAACGTGGGCTGCGTACCCAGTAAACACCTTTTGCTCGTGGGAGAGCTCAACTACTACAGGAACCATGGTCACGCAGGACTGGATGTCAGCACTTTTCTTGACTTTGCGAGAACAATAAACGAAAAAAGAGAGATTGTTGAGGGCTTGAGGAATGGAAGGTATGTTAACGTAATCGACGCGTTGGGGATAAACTTGGTAAGGGGGAAAGCTGCTTTTGTTTCAAAAAATGAAGTTAATGTGGACGGAAAGAATCTTCAGGCAAAAAAGTTCCTCATAGCCACAGGCTCTTCACCGCACATTGTCCCAATTGAAGGCATAGATAAGGTGGATTATCTTACCAATGTCGAGGCTATGGAGCTATCAGAACTTCCTGAATCCATGGTGGTGCTGGGTGGAAGGGCACTCGGTCTTGAATTTGCTCAGATGTTTGCACATTTCGGGACAAAAGTAACAGTGCTACAGAGAAGTCCCAGAATCATACCGGAAGAAGAAAGCATAATCTCGGATTACCTGAAAACCTATCTTGAAGAAGAGGGCATAAACATTCAAACAAACGTGAGTTTGAAAAGGGTGAAGAAAGAAAAAGATAATATCGTAGTCCGCACACTGGTTGGAGGGGAAAAAAGGGAATTCGAAGCTGAAAAACTGCTTATGTCCACAGGGAGGAAGCCCAATACTGCGGACTTAGGTCTGGAAAAGGCAGGCGTTAAAGTCAGCGATAACGGTGCGATAATCGTAAATGAGGAAATGAGAACCTCATCGCCAAATATCTGGGCAGCGGGCGACGTCGTAGGCGAACCGATGCTTGAGACTGTAGCAGGCAAAGAAGGCGCAATTGCCGCAGAGAATGCCCTGGCTGATAAAGGAAAAAAGATGGACTTCGGAGCAGTGCCTCACGCCGTATTCACCATACCCCAGGTGGCAAGCGTTGGTTTAACAGAAAAGCAGGCAGAGGAGAAGGGCATAACATGCAGGTGCAGCGCCATACCTATGGAACTTGTGCCAAAAGCGCTGCTGGCAAAGGATACGCGTGGACTTGTCAAAATGGTTATCGATGCAAAAACAGAACGCATACTGGGAGTCCACATACTGGCTTCACTTGCGGCGGACATGATTCATGAAGGCGTGCTTGCAGTAAAATACGGACTGACAATCGACGATATTATAGATACGGTTCACGTTTTCCCAACAATGACCGAAGCAGTAAAACTTGTGGCGCAATCCTTCAGGAAGGATATAAGCAAGATGAGCTGCTGTGCAGAGTAGGGCAATGTTACTTGTTGTACTCTTATTATTAATGGATTAACGCTCTAACTGGAAGTGCTTCAGAGTATGATGATAGCGAACAGGCTCCATAAGCGAGCCGAACGCCCTCTCCACAACTTCACTTAAAGCGGGATGGATGTGCATCCCCTGTCTTATTGGATCTGCACTTTGCTCTTTTGTGTACATGAGGTTCACGATTTCCTGGATAAGAATTGAGGCATAAGGTCCAATTATATGTGCGCCCAAAATTTTATTGTTACCTTTTTCCACGATTACCTTTACAAAACAATCCTTTACGTCCATTGCCTGTCCTTTGGCAGTATCCTCGTACCTTTGAAGACCAATGAGCACATTTTCTTCTCCATGTCTTTCAAGTGCTTCCTTTTCCTTTAATCCCACTGCCGCTATTTCGGGGTGCGAAAAGATAGCATATGGAACGGCATGATAATCAACTTTAACCCTCTTCTTCTGCAAGGCATTGTAGTAAACAACAATCGATTCATAGTTTGCCACATGCTTGAAAAGATATTTCCCATCTGCATCTCCAAAAGCCCAGATGTTTGGCTGTGAAGTTTCAAAATATTCATTTACAACAATCCATCCTTTTGCATCCGTTTTAATTCCGCCTTTCTCGGGGTGCAGTATATCGGTGTTGGAAGCCCTTCCTGCGGCGACAAGAATCTCATCTACAACTGCATCAATCATGTTACCGCTGCCCCTGTCCTGTGCGATTATCTTTTTCTTTCCTCCACTAGTGCTCTCCACCTCGATAACTTCATGATTTGTAAGGATATTCATGTGCTTTGACATCTCTTTTTTCGCAAGCATGGAAATCTCAGGCTCTTCGTTAGGCAGGAACTGGGGATTTCGTCCGATGATGGTTACCCTTGAGCCCATTGCTGAGAAGAATTGGGCATACTCAGCTGCAATGAATCCTCCTCCCATAATACCAATACTTTTCGGAAGTTCTGTCAATTTCAATGCTGCATCGCTTGTAAGATATCCCACGTCGCTCAATCCCTTTACTTGCGGTATCAGGGGCTTTGAACCTATGCAAAGGAATATCATTTTTGAGGTGATAATCTCATTACCCACCATCATTGTGTAGGGAGCAATAAATTCTGCAATTTCCTGATAATAGTCAATGTTTGGATCGCTTGACAGTCCTTCATGTATCATGTTGATTTCTTTTGAGATTGTACTCCTCATCCTTTCCATTACCCTTTTGAAATCAATATTTTTTAGTTCCACATCAATACCAAATTCCTCCGCAGTTTCAATTACCCTCACGAGTTCTGCGGGATAAAGCAATAATTTGGAAGGTATACACCCCCTTGTGAGGCATATTCCTCCTGGTTCATCTTTATCAATAACAGCAATCTTTAGATTCTTGTTCGGTAAGGTACTAACAAAATTCATCGCAGAACCGGTTCCTATTACAATTGCATAGTATTCTTTCATATTTAACCCTTAGAAGGAAAGGTATCTTGTATGTATATATTTTTTGTTCAATCAAGGTTCTGTTATCTCTTCCCGAAAAAACTTCCTCATTCTAAATAAATGTATATATGTGGTCAAAATCAATAACAAGCGGAAGCTCAAATATTATTTGAAGGATTATGATTCAGGAAACATATCTCAGAAATTGGCAGCCAAGTACCTCGGTATTACTCCAAGGCGTTTCAGGCAGATATACGAGATACATTGAATATAATGCCATCCAGATAAATTATCGGATACATTTCACTCAATTGCCTGTGCTGCCATTCCTTTGCAATTGGCAGGATCTTGTCGGTTATCCTTGTTACCATTTCTGCAGATATTTCAAGGCCATAGATCTTCCTCATGTGAGATTCTATGTGCCGGTTGCTCATTCCCTGGGCAAATAAAGAAGTGATAATACCTTCAAGCTCGCTTGATATTGTTCTATCATGCTTCTTTACGATTATCGGTTCAAATTCGCCGTTGGTGTCCCATTGGGATTTTGTCGTCTATCTCTCCTACCGTTGTTGACACGGATTTAGACATTTTGAAGATGGTTGCGTCTTTTGGATACGATTTAGTTTATAAAAAGAAGATGAAAGTTTTGGTTCATTGCAAACAGGGGATTAATCGGGCAAGTTTGCTCAACGGCGTAATTTTGTGGATGAAAGGAATGAAGGGTCAGGAAATTATTGATTATATCAGGAGCAAAAGACCGGGTGCTTTATATAATCAAAATTTCGTTAACTACCTGGTAAATTTGAAATGAAGGACCAATAACTGGGAGTGCAATGTTATGATCTTCGGGTATCCCAAGTCATATTGGAGAGACTTTCCAGTAGCATGATTTTAGCCATTATTTTCTGTAATTTTTATCTCTTGCAATCTTTATTTATTCAATCCTCGACGGTTTAAAATAAAAAGTAGCACTAGTGCTGTGCCCTGACTGATTCAAGCGCTTGCGTTATCATCGCTTTGTAAGCTTCCACATTCGTGGAATAATGCTCCTTCGCCTTCACAGCTTCCGGCTCATTTCATCCTTTAGCTGTCTACTCTTACATCTCGCAACCCGTCCAGCATCTCATCTGCAAAGCCCCGGTTCACGAATTCACCTCAATGTTCATTCAACTGAGGCAATGCTCAATTATCGTACAATTTCCAATAATATTATTTCAACTTCTCCCTCGCTAAAACCAGTAATAGAAGCGACATTCAGTATCTCTTGTCTCGAAATAGAGTCAATAGTCTTTTTGATATTCCCTGTATCATAGAACTCATGCAGGTTCGATTTGATTTCCGATATTTCGGTATCAGAAAACCAGAGTAGAGCGAAAATATCAGCAATGTCCTTCAATCGTTTATGTTCTTTATCCCTACCGATTACTGAGTTTAGTTTTGTCGCCAGGAGGACATGAGGTTTTGGAAGCCAGAGGTTCTTTCCGAATGATTTTTCGGTCATCCGATTGGCTTTATCTTTGAAAACCATCTCAAGCATCGGTTCATCAACCGGATTAAATTTAAAAACTTCATAGAATTTTGGATGGATTATGTCAACAATGGGGTCTATGTATAATGGAAATACAAAGTGCTGTGAAGTTATTTTTACCTCATCTTCGCTCAACTCCTTTTCAGTTTCTATGTGAAACTCCTTTAGGTACCTGAATCCTACAGGCACAAAGCCAAGTTCGTCCTCAATAACTTGAAGAGATTTGGCAAACGTGGATTCACGCAGGTCTTTTTGACGCGAATCTTTCTGAAAAGGAAATCCTAGGTCTATATCCCTTGATCCAATGTAATTTCGACCAGTTGTTTTCTTAAAGTTTGTATTGACATGGTGATAAACCGCCCATCCTCCTATTAAACAAATTGGTTCTTCGAGTCTGCTAACCACTGTTTTAAGATATCTATAAGAAATTTCTATCTCATGCGGTTCATACATTTTTCATAACCTTCGCGATAAGTAGTTCTGCAGCCTCGACACATACGCCTCCCTCAGTCATCAGGTCAACGATCAACTGAGGCGTTGAAACTATTTTTAAGCCATCCTTCTCAAAGGACTTATAAAAAACATGCTCTTCAGCAAGCAATAGCCGCAGATTTCCTTTGCCTACCAGTCCCTTCTTTGAAATCATATCGTGCCACTGTTTCCAATCGCCCTCTTTTATATAGATGTCGGCTCTGCTTGGAAACAAATAGGTCTGGATGAGATTTTCTCCCTGGTATGTGGTCAATGCGTAAGGTAGTCCACTATTTTTAAGAAGCTTCAAAGGCTCCTTGACCATGTACTCCCTGTATTTGTGCTTGATATGAACTGACTGCCAATACCGTAACAGGGCAGGGTAATCCAACACGGTTGTTCCTTTTACCAGTCCCATCTCTTCGAGTTTCAAGAAAAACTCCCTTACCCATGGATAAGTGGCGCCAGCCTGCCTGGCGACCTCATATCTACTCATATCCCCGGAGGGATTATTTGCAAGGACTCTGAGTATTCTATCTCTTACTTTTCCGCGCATATTATGAAGGTAATATCATCTATTTATTTAGTTTAACTATATAGGTAATTCAAAGTATTTATATAGATTACATTCATATAGCATGGGAAAGGCTGTAAAGTCTTCGGCTGATAACATACTATCCCTGGGATAGTAGGATAACTACTGCGAATAAACTATCAATCGGCATTTCACTTCTGAAAAGAAGTACTCATCTATCTGATTTTGTTCATCAAGCGCAGACTTGACAGAACCTGTTAGAGAAAAGTTCATATCCTGATAAACATATTATTCATGACCTTAAAGTGTCAGGAGGCGAACAAGCTCATGTCCAATAAGGCGAAAAAGAAACTCACGGAAAAATCAAAGCCTACGCCCAAGAAAAAATAGGTTAAGTTGACTTTTCATTTTTTTATCATTAGGCATTCTCTTGAATTGCAGTTTCGTGTATCTTGCTGAAGAGCATGTTTTTTATAAGTCCTTTGAGAAGGATGGCTTAAAAATAGTTTCAACGCCTCAGTTGATCGTTGACCTGATGAC
>DAHXMQ010000309.1 GCA_027371625.1 Candidatus Methanoperedentaceae archaeon
GAGACATTTCCTATAGCCAGGTAGTTTTTAAGGGAGTCTGTGAAGGAGACTCCTTTAAAAACTTTCGAAATTTCTGCCATAAGAGGGGTCTTGGCAAAGTATTTAAATCTGTCGATAGAATTCCGGCGTACTCTTTGTAAAATTCAGGTCATAGCTAAAAATGAGATAGCTTTTTAAGTCAAATGGCTAATTGGATTTCTTCGTCATAGTGCCTTATTTTCACTTTCGCCCCGCTCTCCTAACCCTTTTTAACCATAACGCCCTCTTTATCATCCATGAACTTTAACAAGGGGAAATAACATGGAATCAAAAGAAGCGCTGGTCGCTTTCGAGGGAACTAAAATAAGAAGAACATGGAATGATGAACAGTGGTTTTTCTCAGTGGTTGATGTTGTAAGGGTTTTGACGGACAGCGCTGATCCAAAGGATTACTGGTACAGGCTAAAAAAACGTGAAGCTGAGTCAAGTGGAATCGAGTTATCGACATTTTGTCGACAACTGAAATTACTATCATCCGATGGCAAAAAATACGAAACCGACTGCGCCAACACCGAATCCATGTTCAGGATAATCCAGTCCATCCCCTCAAAAAAAGCCGAACCCTTCAAAAGATGGCTCGCAAAAGTAGGATACGAAAGAATGCAGAAAATAAAAAATCCCGAACTGGCGCAGGATAATAAGTGTGCAGTGCAGGCATCGCCCCATCGATAAATTCATACACAAGTTCAGCATACTATTATAAGGCAGCATCATGAAAAAAGAATTCACCATAGTTATAGAGCAGGACGAGGACGGCATATACGTAGCATCTGTGCCCGAACTCGAAGGATGCCATACTCAAGCAAAAACCCTTGATAAATTAAGAGAAAGGATAAAGGAAGCGATACAGCTTTATTTAGAAGTCGAATCAGACCTCGTGCAAGAAATCCCTTTAAATTTCGTAGGCATCCAGAAGGTCGAGGTCGCAGTTTGAATGGATTCAATAAAGCCTCTGCCTGTAAAGAAAGTTATAAAGGCGCTTGAAAAGATAGGTTTCCAGCGGATAAGGCAGAAAGGCAGCCATTTATTTATGCGGCACCCGGACGGGAGAACTACAATAATCACCGTGCATCCGGGTGAGGATATCGGAAAAGGTATGATTCGCAAGGTAATAAACGATGCAAAAATCACGAGAGAAGAATGGCTTGACCTGATAGATAGTCTCTGATGTAAAGAACATTGTTTTCACCCCCAACCCGTTTTAGACCCGACAACCTATAAACAATCCATGAATATCCTACACGCGAGCGACACAAACCAGGCTATGCGCGGTACGTCTCCTCGCGCACTTCCGTGACTACGCCCGCGCTTGAAAATCACTTCTCAATAATCGTCTCCTCGATCTTAATCCCGAAATGCCGCGCAGCCGCCTCAAAATACACCAGCACTTCGTCTCCATCCTTGAGCGCAGCCACAGATATCGGCTTCCCGTCGCTTCCAACGAGCTTTATGGTCTCTGCATTCTGGAGCAGCGTCTTAATCCCCGTTCCCTCGACCTCTGCCTCCACGAGCATCAACGGTCGGCGCTCGATCTTCACCCTGCCCACGACTGCAGGTCTTGTCTCGCCTTCCGAGTCAACTATCAGCACATCATCGCCTGAGGATAGCTCAGAAAGGTAGCGCGTTTTCTCGCCAACGCGAATATATGCATGCACCGCTCCTGCATTCACCCTGAACGGGCGCGCAGCCACGTAAGGGCTTTCCTCGCTCTCAGAATGGACAAGAAAGAGTCCGTTGCTCTGCGAACCTATGAGCATCCCTTCTCCGGGTATCATAAGCGAAGCCGTGTCCACGCATACCCTGTCGCCCATGCCTACGGGTTTTACCTTCGTCACCCTTGCCTTCACAAGCGGGATTTTCTCCATTCCAGACCTGTCACGGATCGCGATAACCTTCTTTATTTCGGAAAGGTTATCGGTGTCAAGCAGCACGCCGTCAGAGCCGTGTTCCAGCGTTTCAAGGGCAAGCTTTGCCTCCTCTGCGTTCTGGACGCCAGCGATAATCTCAACGTCAAGCTTCTGAAGCCCCGCAATCAGGTTCTCAAGCGGAATAACCTTCCAGTCAGTGCCTATTACGATGAGGTAATCGCACGATTTTCCAAGTTCGACTGCGAACTGCTCACATTTCTTATTCTTTATCACTACGTATCCCGCAACTGTTTTGCCCTCCCTCGCCAGTCGCTGCACCTGCGCTATATCTTCCGAATCTGCAAAATCGGACGGCAGTTTCCCAGTCCCGTCGCCTTCACCGTTTATCCCAACTACAATTATGTCAGCTTCTTCGACGGGCGCTGCGGTCTTGATATTGCCGAGTTCCCTTACCTTCTGCACATGTTCTGGATTCAAAAGCACGGCATCGGCTCCTGATTCAAGCCCTGTTGTAATCCGTGGTTTGTTTTCCTCCCATGCTTCGCCGTCAGCTTTTATCCAGACAGTTTTTTCTTTTTTCACCGCAGAGCCTCCATGGCTTCCTCGACGCTTGCGCCCTTGTGCACTATGAGCGTGAGCGCGCGGGTCATTGCCACAGGGTTCTCGTGTTGGAACACGTTCCTGCCGATTGCAACTCCTCTTCCTCCCGCATCCGTTGCTGCGCGAACCATAGTCAGGAATTCCTCATCCGTATTTGCCTTCGGTCCGCCTGCCATTACAACGGGCACAGGTGTGCCCTCGACAACTGTCCTGAACGAATCAACATCGCCTGTGAAATTTGTTTTTATGATGTCTGCACCAAGCTCTGCGCCCACGCGTGCTACATGCGCCACAATTTCAGGGTCGTTCGGGTTTTTGATGTCCTTCCCGCGTGGATACATCATAGCAATAAGAGGCATTCCCCACTCATCGCAGTATTCGGCTACGAACCCCAGTTTTTTCAGTTGTTTAGCTTCTGTCTCAGAACCAATGTTGATGTGCACACTTACAGCGTCGGCTCCCATTTTTATGGCTTCCTCCACGGTGCACACCTGTACCTTGTCGTTAGGGTCTGGTCCGAGCGAAGTGGAGCCGCTCATGTGTATTATAAGCCCGATATCGCGCCCGTATCCGCGGTGTCCGTGTTTTGCCATCCCTTTCTGCAAGAGAACTGCGTTTGCCCCGCCGTCTGCGACCTTGTTCACCATGTCGGCAAGATCGACTATACCTTTTACAGGCCCTATGGAAATTCCGTGATCCATAGGGATGATCACCATGTTCCTGCTTTCCCTGTCCATTATCCTCTCAAGACGAATTTTTTTACCTAATTCTGACAATTAGCTCACCTTCCTTTAATTTCGTGTTAGTATGTGACACACTTACAGGGTTATAACGATATATATAATTAACGCATTCTTGTTATCTGGGTTTGATATGCAGACACAAAAGTATGTTCCGGGCGTATGCAATATAGGGAAAAGTGAGATAGCAAGAAGGCAGGCGGCAGGCTGGATAGGACTCGCCCTTACTCTTGTTCTTTTTGGCGTGTTAGCTTTCATCGACACACCGCGCTCCTGGCGCCTTCTTATTTTTATTCCTGCAATGATGGCAGCGATTGGATTCTTTCAGGCTCGTATGCGTTTTTGCGCCTACTTCGGCATACGCGGCGTGTATAATTTTGAGGACGTTGGCAAAACCGGATCAGTTTTGGAGTTGGAGTTCAGGGAAAAAGACAGGAGGAGGGCATGGCAGATTATCATATATTCTATAATTGCCGCTGTTTTGATAACGACTCTGGCTTATTATTTGCCGTGAGATATGAATATAAAAATTATTTGTGACAGGCGAAATGTATGCCACGGAAAACGGGCGCAATTATTTGGGCGAAGACCTGCCGCTATAAAATAATATCTGCACTCATTCGGGAGCGGGCTGGGAGGGATTTGAACCCACGACCGTCGGATTAAGAGTCCGACGCTCTGCCTGACTAAGCTACCAGCCCATATCGATTTTAAAAAAATCGTCCAAAATGGTATTGATACTTTCAAGCTTCGGAGTTTGTCTGATAATACGATTGAAACTTATAAATGTTGCTATAATAATTTTATGAAATTGGTTTAAACCCCCACATCCATCTCCTCATCTGCCCTCACAGGAGACACCTCATGTTTTTCCTCATACTTCCTCTGAGCCTGCCACAGCGCCGGCGCGTCCTTGCTCCTTCCTTTGGCATCGCCCGTTAGCCTCTTCCTTATTCTCACAAGCGTGGGAGTATTTATCGCCACGCCAGAGATAATCGCCTGACCTTTCGCCAATGACGGAAGTTCCGCTATCAAATCCCTGCTTGCAGACTCGATGCTCTGCGCTATCTGGTGCTGGTCTGTAGGGTTTATTATGCGCATCGTGATCTGCGTCATGCACTGAGAGAGTGAATCGGCATCCAGTTTGCTCGGTCGCTGGGAGACAAGGCACACGCCGATGCCGAACTTCCTGCCCTCGGAGAGTATCGTCTTCAGGATTCCCTTTGACTTCGCCTCGCCGCTGTGGGGCGCGAACCTGTGCGCCTCCTCGATGACCACGAAAACGGGATAAGGGAGGAACTTATCGACATGGGATTCGTTGTATTTGTTGTTTTCAGTTCCCATCCTTGCATCAAATAAGCGGCGCAGCATGACTGATGCTATGAGCTGCTGGTACGTCTCCTCGATTCCTGAAACGTCCATAACAGTAAGCTGCCCGACCTTGAAATAATCTGCAAGAGGAATGGTCTGGAAATCGTCGAATATGGAGCCGTCCAGCTTCCTGAACCGCCACAAGATGCCCTCAATTGTTGACTCGTTCGATGAATCCCGCAGCGCCTCGATTTCCTGCCTAAGTTCATTGCGGGTGAATTTTTTCCTGCTGTTGTTTTTGAGATTGTGATACGCAGTCCGGAAAAGCGTCTTCATCTTATCCGACATTGTCCCGTCGTCCATTATGCTGATAAAATCGCTTACAAACAGGTCGCTTACCCTGATTTTTATATTTTCAGGTTTCACGGTTTTTACCTTGGGGCGATAAGAAGGAGTGATGAACTCAGGGATATTCTGAACTTCACCAAGCGTAGAGTATTCGCCATGCGGGTCAAAAATCAGTACCGGCGCCATGTTATAGGGTTTGAGCAATTCCTCGATAAGGACTCCCACAGTGTACGATTTCCCCGCGCCCGTAGAGGCGATGATAGACATGTGCTGACTCGCTATATCCCTCACCGACAAGGCAATCCCGGTCTCATCGCCAAGAATTGTTCCTACGAATGCAGAGCCTGCGGCACCAGCTTTTACCTTGCTTATGTCCTTCAGGACATCTTCCCCAGCGCGCCCTATTTTCACGCCGCATGGCGGATTTAACCTTGGATTCACGAACTCGCCCATCGCAGCATCAAAATAACCGACAACACTGGCTGAATAAGAGTAATATTTGAAATCCTGAGGGTCAAGACCGTAAAAACTTGATATCTCATCGGCATCGAGTTCATTATCTAGAAGGAACTCCTGTGGATATTGTTTCGTGGGTTCGCCGTGTTTGACCCGGCAGAGGATTTTTTTTCCTGAATCTGCATATGCCACGAACATGCCTTTTGGAATCCGCTCGCTTGAAATAAAAGTGAAACCCTCTTCGTCTGAAAAATCGACAGTACCTATCATTCGCTCGACCTCTCGATGTATTTCCTGATAAGTTTAAACATTGCCCCGCAATCAGGATATTGCGCTTCGATCTGGTCAGCCATTCCAAGAAGGACATTTTTTGGAAGTTCTCTGTTAAAATTGAAATAGGCTATACTGGGTTTGCCGTTAATGGTATGAAATTCTTTTAATTCATCGGTGCTTAGAATTTCAATATTATCTCTTACATCGGGAGGCGAATCGATATCGTATCTTACAATCCCGTCCTGTATCTGTCCGAGCCCAAAAATCAAATAATAGCTGTTCCTGAAATCCTCATTGAAAGGAGCATACTTTGGCTGCAGAGCCGGCTCGATATAGGGAATAAGGTCTTCACGTATCGAGTGCATGATGTTTCTTATGACACCAACTATAATCCTGTCATCCTTTTTAATTTTAACAAACCTGCCGATGCGCTCCTTTCGCGCGTCCGGAGATATTTTAACGATATATGTATTCGCATCCTCGACCCTGATTATGTCTCCTAGTACCATCGTATCACCTGCTTATCGTCTTATGAAAATGCTTGGCGCTCTTATTAATCTTAATCCCGTGTGCCCTGCAGAAATTATCAAGCATACCGTAAAAAAGGTCGTGTTCGCTCATCCGTATCACTGAGGCATCATGTGCCCGCATCAGGATATCCGGGTAATTGCCCCGGATTATACTCTCGGCGCGGATGATATTCGCAAGCTTATCAACATCTTTTAATGCCCACGCCGGGAACTCAATACGCGCCGGAAGACCGCTGCTCAATCTCATATAAAAAAAAGCTATGTCATTCCTGAACGAGCCATAGTTATCCAGCACGGATCCCGATTCTCCTCCTCTTCTGTCATCCCTGTCGCAAACGAATGCCGCAGTACGCTCTCCCCACTGAAGGCTTGAAAAAAAATGTGTATCTTGCAGTTTGCTTTTTTTTAGCTTGAAAAGGAAATGCATCATAAGGGTAACATCACGGGGCATTGTGGTGTCAATGAAACCGATGACTGGGTTCCCTGTTTTTTTAGAGTCATCGAGAAGTTTCAGTATCGCATTTATATAAATCTGCCTGATATTCCTGTTCAGCACGTTTATATGAGATAGGATGAGCGCCCCGTCCAGCAGGATGCAGAGCTTTTCATGTTCCTTGATGAGCGCTGTGATGGCATCGTATTCCATCGAAAAACGGCGTGCATCAACATATTCGCTGCCGAAGGAATATACGCTTGCCTTCTCGAACTCGTCGGGTGTTATTATCGAAGCCTCTATTTCCTGTTCATATTCTTTCTTTTCAGTATGCCTGTTGAATATGCGCGATGCCTGAAGGACTGCAATCGGCATATCGTAGTTCTTATCCGAGTATATCTGGCTCCCGTCAACAGCACCAAGCGCGACACCGCACAGCACAGAGTCCACCCATTCCATTGCTTCATGTCTGTTTTTCCAGTTATAATGGAAAGGATGTATGAGTTTTCCCTCTTCAAGGAGCTTCGCCCCGCTGTAAAGTGGAAGGCGCTCGTTCATTGAACTATCGATACTTTCCCATTTTGCAAGCTCTTTCCTGTACTCTTCTGCAAGTTCCGAGCGTTCGACATCGTATGATTTTATTGCGGAAAGCTTTTCATCAAACTGCAACGAGATGTTTTTCAGGTCAATCATGAACAACCCTGCTCTCGCCGTTAATCTTCTCGATTTTTACCACATGCCCGTATTTTTCATTGAAGGTGTCGTCATGGGATATAACAAAAATCTGTTTGAAACCCTTGATATTCATTATCTGCTCCGAGAGGTTCTCTCTTCGTATTTCATCCATGTTCTGCGTGGGTTCGTCAAGAAATACAAAGTCGGAATTGGAAAGCATCTTGAGTAGCGAAAGCCGGAGAGCCAGGGCTGCCCCCATTTTCTCACCGCCGCTTAACTGCTGGAAATTTTTTTCCTCACCGCTCTCGGCTATTATTATCCCGTAATCCTCACTCCAGCGCAGTTCCTGCGAGAAGTCATCCATGATGGCGCAGTAAAGGGCGTTCGCCTCCTCGCTTATCTCACTAATCAGCTCAAGAACGATATGCTGCGCCGAATCCCGGAGGGTTTCGCGGATGAATTTTGCGTATTCCCCAAACCGCTTTTCGTTTTCAAGCTTTGCCTCAAATTCGCTTATCCTTGCAAGGTAGCTCTTCATTTCAGAAATCTCTTTATCAAGTTTCAGGAACTGGCGGTCTTTTTCTTTTATTTCCACCTCAAACCCCCGGACTTTTGCCCCAAGCTCCACGCACTCATGTTCGAGGCCCTCAAGCGCCTTTTCGCTAAAACCGGAACTAACTCCTTCATATTGCTTACGGGCTTCTTCAAGCCTGTTCTCTTCCCCGGAGATTGTTTTTCCAATCTTTTCGCATTCGTTCTTATATTCCGAAGCTTTTTCTGCCAGAGCCTGGTTCTGGACGAATCTCTTGTAAAGAGGTTCAAGTTCTGCGAGCTTTTTCTTCACCTCGCTGATATTCGCATCAAGAGAATCGTATTTTTCAAGAGCAGTTTGAAGTAGAGATGCCTCATTTTCTTTTTCAGGGATTTTTTCTATTTCCCCGGATATTTTTTCAACATCCACCGCACCTTTTTTGGTAAGAAGTTCCAGTGCCTTCATTTTACTTCGCGGGTCGCCCAGAGCTTTTAATTCTGAATTCATGGTATTCAGTGTCTCTTGAGCAGCCCCAAGTCTTTTCTGCGCGCCCGCAAGCTGCTCCCTGAAATACGAAGAAAAATCCGCTACTGTGCTGCATTTTATCCCTTTAATCACAGGACAAAGGTTCACACTGCTCGCAACGCTCATCCTGCCTTTTATATCCTTAATCTCATTGAGCGCGACGGCATGTTCGCCTTTTACTGTTTCAAGCTTTTGTTCAAGCTCATCCTGCTTTTCTGCCAGAGATCTGAGAGCCGTCTTTTCGCGGGCGTACTTTTCTATCTCGGCTTTTAACGCCTCAAGACGCATGCGTTTTTCATTCAACCCGGCAAGCTCATTTCCAAGCCTGTTTAACTTTTCCTTCAGCGCATCTAGCTCTTTTCGCATGCCATCGAGCTTGTCCAGCTTTATTCTCTCTTCTTCGTATCTCTCTTTATCAGCCAGAAGGCCGGATACGATATTCTGTGCATCTTCGGATTTCATAAGTTCGTTTTTTGACTTTTCAAGAAGCAGTTTCAATCCCTCTATTTTTATCCGCCCCTGTTTTATCTCATTTTCAAGTTTGTCTATCGCTTCTTTCTGTTTTTTAAGTTCATCCCACCGGCTTTTTGTTGTTTTCAGGCTCTCGCTGCGCTCTTTCAGGACTTTCTTAATATTCTCAATTGTCCTTCCAAGTTCATTCATCTCAGTCTTTTTTTGTTCATAGCTCTCTGTCCTGATGCGCAGTTTCTCGATGTCATTCTCTATGCTCCGTACGCTTTCATCTATCAGGCTCATCGCGTTCCTGAGATTCTCGTAGGCATTCCTGTACTCGTCAACTTTGAGTATTTCATCGAATGTCTTTCTTCTCTTTGTTGGGGTTTCCATGAATGCTGCCGTCAGCATGCCCTGCGGCACCCCGATAGTGTTTTCAAAAATATGCGGCAATTCATCTTCTGCGGATACAGGGAATATGTTGCTTATGAGCCAGGAGAGAACGTCTTTTTTACCTGTGAGGTGGAGATTCTCTCCCCTGATACTGTATTCGCCGCCGAGTTTTCTTGTAAGTGTGTAAGTTAAATTATTTGCGAGAATTTCAACAGAAACCATACCTGATTTTTCCCCGCGGCGCAGGAAGTCTGCATCCTTGTAGGGAAGGAAGTCGAACAGGACATATCCGATTGCTTCAAGGATGGTCGTTTTCCCGTGTCCATTCTGGCCGCAGATGCCGTTTATGCCTTCCCTGAACTCGATTGTCTCGTGGCGGTAGGATTTGATGTTCTTTAATTCCACGGATTTGATAAGCATTTATTCACCCACGCGTGAAAGCAAGGTCTGTCGGGGCATTGTGCCGGCGCTTTTTACTGATGCCCCGCTTTTTATTTTTTCAAAACCCCACCTTAATTCTTTAAGGACGGAGTTGGCTTCGATATTCGCAGCAGCCAGCTTTTTTACTTCAATCATCGTTTTTACAACATCATCCGCACATTCCCTGTATCTTCCGTCAAGCTTTATCCTGTCCGAGAAGACACGAAGCTCTATCTGCTCGCGCGTGAGCCCCCGCACGTCTCCCTCTTTGATGGCGTATGGCGAATTTGTTCGCTGGGGCCTGACCTCGGACCATAGGGGTTTAAACTGTTCGGTGAGCATGTCCCTGATGCGCTCAAGGTTCACATCGGATTTCGGGAAGTTAATCTCGCCATAGAGCATAAGTTCGACAAGCGGCGCCTTATCTGACTGGATATTGGGTTCTCTTTCGATTTTTGCGCGAACTTTTGAATAAAGGTCGTCGGGTGCAAGAATATCGCTCATGTCAAGCCTGATGCGCCTGACCGGGCGGGTAATTGGCGATATGAGCTTTGCGCCATTATCCCTGACATGATAGAACCCTTTTGGCAGGTCATACTCGTTCATGGACATCATTTCAACGCTTCCAGGATTGAATACCCACCCATCCAGTTCGTAATGCGTATGGTAATGCCCGAGGGCAAGGTAGTTAACGGCATCTTTCAGCGGGAGGAGAGAATTGTATGGTATTTCCCCGCCCGCCTCCTGCTTTACCTGTCCTTCTATGCCAAAGTGCATCATCAGGATGGTATATTTTTTCCCATTTGCGGTATTTATTTTCTTTATTTCGTCGGCGATTTGCGGAATTACGGAAGCTGTGCCTGCCCCAAGGTATTTCATCCCGAAAATACGGAAGTTGTCAAGCTCGACGAAATCCCCCATGAGCTTCACGCCGCTGGCTTCCTTCAGCCTGATGAGCCGCAGCAGCCCCTGCGAGTTGAGTATCTCAAGCCAGCTCTTGCCGTCCTGGTGGAAGGCGAGGTCGTGGTTCCCCTCGATGGCATAGACTTTGGTTTCGGGGCTTTTTTCCCGCAGTTCCGAGAGCACCCTGTACGCCTGCTCATATGTAGGCGCGTTTATGTTGCGCTTGTGGAAGAGGTCGCCGGAGATGAGGATGAACTCGACCTTGTGGTCGATGGCGTATTTTATGACCGATTGGAAGGCGCGGGCGTAGTCTCGGAAGCGCTCGATGAGACCGTATTGCGCATAGCCGAGGTGGAAATCGCTGGCGTGCAGGAAGTTCATGGGGTGTTTATAGGTTGTCGGGGGTTAAAAAGGGTTGGGAGAGCGGGGCGAAAGTGAACCGATTTAGAAACAATCAAAACGAAAAGTTATTATCAGATAATTTGAATAGTGATGAATTGCACTTTATCTTTGAATAGATGGTGGTTTATATGAAATATTCAACGGTACAAGGATACAGGCATGGACAAGAGGATTCGGGAGACGACGTAACGACTTACTTTTTCATTTTTATTTCCCCGAAAATATGGATTATTTCAAGGAAAATATCAGAACAAATAAAAATACCGATGAGATTGTTTGGCAATTTAAGGGGACAACTGGACATTGTATAAGCTTAGGTGAAGCAGTATCGAAAATCCCATGCATTAATTTTTTTGCTTGTGACCATAATTTTAACCGCGTCCTTGGAAAATCACTCCGAGGAGAACGTTTTGAAAGTTATCAAAACTTCGTTGTGCTGGATAGAAAAAGATTAGAAAAATCGGATATCGATAACCTGAAGGAAATTGTTGATGTCGAAACAAAGATTCCATACCAAACTATTTCAAGAGAGGATTTCCACAAATACGACCATTGGAAAGGAAGGGGTGCGGGTTTTTCATCCCATGGCGATTCCGAAATAAAATTTTGAAGTTTCTGGCTGTTTGTTTCCGGAACAAATTCAGCATAACTTGTCATATTTCCCCTTCCTTTTTCAAGAAGTTTGCCTTTCACATATTGGAATGCCTGCTCTTTTAAGTTTCGTGTTTTTGTTCGGAATTTTTCAGCGTAATTCTTTTGAAATTTATTTAACTCATACGTTATATTTCTTACATCCTT
>DAHXMQ010000331.1 GCA_027371625.1 Candidatus Methanoperedentaceae archaeon
AAAAATAATTGGTATAGATCTCGGAACAAGCAATTCAGCCGCGGCTGTAATGCTCGGAGGACGACCTACAATCATCCCGAGTGCCGAGGGGATAACCCAGTACGGCAAGGCGTTCCCGAGTTACGTGGCTTTTACAAAGACAGGTGAGAGGCTGGTGGGCGAACCTGCAAAAAGGCAGGCGATTACTAATCCCGAAGGCACGGTTACAGCCTTTAAGCGAAAGATGGGTACTGATTATAAGTACAGGATATTCGGAAAAGACTACTCGCCACAGGAACTTTCTGCAATATTGCTCCAGAAGATAAAGCGCGATGCAGAGGCATTTCTGGGCGAGAAGGTGGAGAAGGCTGTCATAACAGTACCAGCATATTTCAATGATAACCAGAGGCAGGCTACCAAGGATGCTGGTACCATTGCAGGTCTTGAGGTCGTGAGGATAATCAATGAACCCACGGCGGCATCTCTTTCCTATGGTCTTGACAAGATGGAAAAAGAGCAGAAGATCATGGTTTTTGATTTCGGAGGGGGGACGCTTGATGTTACGATAATGGAATTCGGCGGCGGCGTTTTCGAGGTCAAGGCTACCAGCGGGGATACGCAACTCGGTGGCACGGACATGGATAATAAGATAGTGGATTACATTGTCGAGGAGTTCAGGAAGCAGCAGGGTGTTGATGTGCGCAATGACAAGGTCGCGATGCAGAGGATACGGGATGCTGGAGAGAAGGCGAAGATCGAGCTTTCCACCACCCTTACCTCGGATATCAACCTGCCGTTTCTGACCGCTGATGCCTCGGGTCCAAAGCACCTGACCATGACCCTGACAAGAGCCAAGCTTGAGGATATTGTCCGTGAGGTGGTTGAGAGATGCAGAGGTCCTGTGAAGCAGGCGCTCTCGGATGCGAAACTGACGCCCAAGGATATCGAGAAGATAATCCTCGTAGGAGGCCCAACCCGAATGCCGATAGTGCAGAAATTCGTCGAGGACTATGTCGGGAAGAACGTTGAAAGGGGCGTTGACCCGATGGAATGTGTAGCAACAGGAGCAGCCATCCAGGCAGGCGTGCTCGCAGGGGAAGTGAAGGATATCCTGCTGCTTGACGTTACTCCGCTCACGCTCGGTATCGAGACCTTGGGTCATGTCATGACAAAGCTCATAGACAGGAATACCACAATACCGACGCGAAAGAGCCAGATATTCTCAACCGCAGCAGACAACCAGACCACGGTTGAGATACATGTGCTCCAGGGAGAGAGGGCGATGGCGTATGATAATGTCACGCTCGGAAGATTCAATCTCGTCGGGATACCGCCTGCGCCCCGCGGCATTCCGCAGATAGAGGTTACCTTTGATATCGACGCAAACGGCATACTCCATGTGACAGCCAAGGACCTCGGCACGGGCAAGGAGCAGAAGATGACAATAACCGCACCGCTCAAGATGGCTTCGGATGAAATCAACAGGAAGATAAAGGATGCCGAGAAATATGCCGAGGAGGATAAAAAGAGAAAGGAGAAGGTGGAACTCCAGAACCAGGCTGATAGCCTGATCTATACATGCGAGAGGACACTGAAAGAACTTGGCGATAAGGTTTCAGGCGAGCAGAAGGAAAAAGTCGAAAAGGCTATCGAGAGTACAAGGGAAGCCGTAAAGAGCGAGGATGTGGGCAGGATTAAATCCGCCATCGATGAGCTCACGAAGGAAATGCATGCCATAAGCGCAATACTGTACCAGCAGCAGGCAAAACCTGAAGAGCCCAAGGAGGAGAAAAAAGAGGAGAAAGTGACGGATGCTGAGTATAAGGTTGTGGATGAGGACAAAAAGTAAAATTCGATGCAGCCATTGTTTCTGAGAGTAGCAAGCGAGGATAATCAACCACGGAGGACACAGAGAGCGCAGAGATTTGTACTATTGACTCTGTGTCCTCTGTGCGCTTCCGAACCTCGCTATTCTTGATGGCGCTTTTATAATGCTCAAATAATAGTCAGCAAGCTCATGTGTTTCCGGGAAGGATGGAGAGGATTTGTATTTGAGTGAATCAATCTCTTTCTGGATATCTTCGATTACCTGCGAAAAACGCTTTTTGTACTTGAGGGGAAATGCGGGCGAATGAATGAGATACTTCAGTGTCTCTTCATCCGCAAATATCATTTTCTTGGTCCATTTTTCAATAGGTGTGCTCAGGCAGGAAATCGTATTCTTATCGGGCAAAGCAACATAATCGATTATGAAATGCATCGAAAGCAGGCTTAACGAGGTTATATCCATTGTAAGAAACAGGTCGTTTGCGCTGGGAAAGGATAATTTCAACTCCGGAAAATGGCTTTTATGCTCAGCAAGGACAACAAAGTTGTTGCGTGCTTTTCCGGTTTGCTTGTGAATAGTTCTTATGTGGATCGCATATGCATCAAGCCTTTCACGAAGCCCGCTCTCAAGATAATTAAACATATAATTTAAGATAGTAATATTATAGTATTTAATATTTTCCATATTAATAATTCAATTATAATGATAATGAGGCATTTCATGAAATTGGAGCATATTCGAAATCAACAACGAACTGGTACAACTCTACGGTGAATCAATCCCAAGCCGCCCAAGCAATGGGTCTTTGGCTCCCGCAAGCTCAAAAGCACGTTTGCGCCGCAGGCAGGACTCGCATACTCCACATGGCTCTTCTTCGCCCTCGTAACACGACCACGACCATTCAAGCGGCGCACCTATCGCAAGCCCCCGCTTCACAATCTCCTCTTTATTCATTGAAACCAGTGGGGTATAGACCGAAGGATGCGTAAGCGTACCGAATTTCAGCATCTCGTTGAAGCGCTCTACGAACTCAGGCGTGTTGTCAGGGAACGTTGCGGCTTCCTCGGCATCGAAGCCCGTAACAACAAGTTCATACCTGTAATTCTCCGCCAGCGCAGCGCCGATTGAAAGAAAAACCACATTTCGAGCAGGCACCCATACCTTTTCTGCAGTTTTTCGGGCGATATTCATATCATCAAGTTCTCCTTCCAGTATTCTCGGAAGTTCTTCTTCTTCTCCGGTGAGCGCGCCGCGAAAGCTGCCATACCACGGAAGGGATAGTGTGATGTGACTTACGTTGAAAAGCTCGCATATTTTTTTTGCAAAAGTTATCTCTTTTCGCCTTGCGCGCTGCCCGTAATCGAAGGTGATGCACA
>DAHXMQ010000351.1 GCA_027371625.1 Candidatus Methanoperedentaceae archaeon
TACCGATGAGAGGGCGCGGGGGTTGAATAAGGTCGCGATGGATGGGCTGGAAAGGGCAATGGATGGGTAGTAAGCTTTATCCGCCAATCAGTGCTGCGAGGTTTGGCAGATGAGAGGTGACTCCTATCAGGAATATTATTCCTATAATCATGCTGAAGGACGCAGTGACAAAGGCAGCAGAACGATATAGTTTCCGGCTTTCGCTGGATTTTATGAAACCATACGCTCCGAGGGCTCCCATGAGAGTGTTCGTTGCTACAAGTCCCAGAGAATATGCTAGGATGATTAAAGCGCCGAATTCTTTGCTTGCTGTAACTCCTGCACTTATTGCCAGAGCGAAAAGCAGCATCTGGGTTGGAGTCTCTGCACCTATTCCGTGAATCATCCCGACGAGGTATGATGCTCGATTTCCGTACCCTTTTTTAAGAACCTCGTGGTGCTTTCTATGCGTGTTGGTCAGCTTCGCTTTGAGCCAGCTATATGAATTAAGAACAACATTAGCCATCAGTGCCCATCGAGGAAGAATCCTGAAATCCGCTCCCTTTTGCCTGTGCAGCGAATAGAAGACATAAATCCCAAGAATTATCAGTGTAATGCCTACCACACCTTCCATAGTTCTATCCACACCCTGAGGAAGTGCGAAACTCATGAACAACAGACCCAGAGCAATGGCAGCGACCACGCATGCATGCCCAAGTCCGTAAAGGAAACTCATGAATATTCCTTTACCTACCTTGTTCTGTGTGCTTGTGATGTCGCTGATTGCTGCTATGTGATCCCAATCTATGCCGTGTCTGATTCCTGCTATTAATCCAGTTAATAAAAGCAGAAGGGTAGTTGAAGCCAATCCCATAATCATTTAAATACCTCCTGCTAACCCCAGACCGAGTTCTGTTGCTATTATTACCATTATTTTTACCTCCTATTTTATTAGCACAAGTTTATGAATTGTTGCAAATTAGTGTTATAAATTTGAAATTATGTAGCACTTAATCTGTCATGTGTTGCTGTAATGTGTTAAATAGATTGCGGTACAAATTTGCAAAACTGCGAAGGTTATGTTTTTCATGAAGTGCCTTTTTACAGGAAGATATACGACACCATCGCTGCCATCAATTTTGCTGGCAATACCTTTCCCCTCGCAGTAGGCGGTATATGCTGAAAGTATGGCGTCAAGTTCGTCATCAGACAACAAGTTGTCTTTGGTAAAGGCATCCAGTCCATCGATAAGACCGAGCAGCCCGTCCTGAATATTCCTGCGCCCTCCCTTTGCCTTTTTCTTCACATCAGCGCCTATGTTAAGCGCTCGCCTGGCGGCATAGGGATAGACCTCTATCACCTCTGCTCCGAGTTCAGTTTCAGCCCATTTTTTTAGCGCAATACCCTTGCTCACCCATCTGCTTACCCATGCTGCGCCCGATGGATAGCACGCGATGCCGCGCTTCCGAAGCCTCAGTTCACACTTCCTCATTGTCCCGTGTTCAGGCAGCGAGAGCGGCGCGTCTATTCCGATAATCCGTGAACTGAAGTTCTCCGCTATTTGAATTATGCTGGAATGAATCAAATCATCGTCGGATTTTATGTGCACGGGCGGGCTTTCTATCCACGGCTTCCCGTCCTTTTCGACGAGGTATGCTATGCCTGTGCTTTTTCGCGCAGTGCTTGTTCCGAGGTCAACGCCGATGAATACCGTCTCACGTTGCATTTTTTCCCTGCAATTATCTGATATTAAACTTCACCCCGATCTTAAACAGCCTCTTCGTCGGCAGATTAATCAGCTCGCACCCGGTTTTCCGAGAAATCTCCTCCAATATCTCCCGCAGCCGCTCCTTGCTCTCAGCCGAAAGTGTGAACCAGATATTGTAATTCGCAGGTCGCAGGTAATTATGCGAGACCTCATCGTACTCGTTAATAATTCCCGCCACCTCCTCAATCCTCTCCTCAGGCACCATCATCGCCACAAGCGTGCTTACGCCTCCTGTTTTCTTTGTGCTGATTATAGGACCCATGCGCCTGATAGCCCCTTCTTTGCACAGCCTTTTGATACGCCGAATAACCTCATCCTCGGACAAGCCAAGGCTTCTGCCAAGCTCTGCAAACGGCTTGCTCACGAGCGGGAAATCAAGTTGGACAGCGTTTAAAATCTTCTTATCAACCTCGTCAAGGGAAATCATGCTCTCATTGCTCTCACAGGCACATACATGCAGTAAGGCTCCTCTTCAAGGTAATCTCCTGTGGCTGCGTATGCACGCGCACGGCAGCCACCGCATACGGTTCGGTACTCGCAATCCCTGCATTTGCCTTTGAGCTTATCCGGGTCTCTAAGGTCATTGAACACATGCGATTTTTCCCAGATGACTGAAAAAGGCTTCGCTCGTATGTTCCCGGCAAGCGCAGGCAGATAGCCACACGGATAGACATCACCCTTGCTTGAAACGAAGCAGAATGCAGAGCCACCGAGGCAGCCCTTTGTCATGGCTTCAAGCCCGTGCGTTTCTTTCGTTATCCTTATCCCTTCCGCCTTTGCGCGCTGGCGCATGATCCTGAAATAATGTGGGGCGCACGTTGCTTTTAACTGGAGCTTTTTATCTTTGCTCCTGTCGTAGAACCAGTTAAGCACACGCTCATACTCTGCAGGAGGAATCTCATCCTCGGCTATTTCCTCTCCCCTCCCTGTCGGTACTAAAAGAAATATGTGGAGCGCTGACGCTTTCAAACCAAGCGCAAGATCGTATATTTTCGGTATCTCATCGAGGTTCCTTTTCGTTATCGTGGTATTGATCTGGAAACTCATCCCTTCGTTCTTCAGGAGGTCTATTCCGCGAAGAGCTGCCTCAAAAGCCCCTGGCTCTCCACGGAAGTTATCATGGGTCTTCGCATTTGCGCCGTCTATGCTCACGCTCAGCCGCTGTATGCCCGACCCTTTCAATTTTCTGGCAATATCGGAAGTGAGAAGCGTCCCGTTGGTGGCAAGCACAACCCTGAGCCCCCTTCCTGTTGCATAGTGAGCGATTTCATAGACATCAGCCCGCAGGAGAGGCTCGCCTCCCGTGAGGATAATAATTGGTTTGTACTCAACAAGTTCATCCACGAAATGTTTTGCTTCATCAGTGGATAATTCATCGGGCAATGGCTCTTTAATGGCTGATGCCCGGCAGTGTATGCAGGCAAGATTGCATGCATTTGTAAGCTCCCATGCAACAAGCCTTGGTGGTCTGACATTATGTTCTTTCACAGGTTCACGTTATTCCTGATTTACCTTAACCTTTATGTAATAAGCGAATAGAAATGAGAGCATGACTTATCTGGAAGCTGCCTTCTCTGCTGTATGGATTGTGTTTATCGTGTATATTCTAAATCTGCTGCGGTTGCGCAGGGTGTTGAATAACGAGCTTAAAACCCTTGAAAGTTTAAAATGACCATAGAGGCAATTTTAAATTACAGGAATATCGCGGTGGTGGGCATATCCGATGACCCCACGCGTCCAAGCCATTCTGTGGCAAGTTTTCTTGCCAAGCATGGATACAACATCATTCCTGTCAATCCGAAATTGACGCAGTGGGAAGGTAAAAAATGCTATCCCGACCTGCTTTCCATACTTGTGAACGTTGACGTGGTGGATATTTTCAGGCGCCCTGAGTTTGTGCCTGCTATCGTGGATGAGGCTATCAAAATAAAAGCTAGGGCTGTGTGGATGCAGGAGGGCATAGTGAACGAAGAGGCTGCTGAGAAAGCAAGAAAAGCCGGGATTGAAGTGGTCATGGACAGGTGCATGAAAAAGGAATACGACAGGCTGAAAGGCGATTGAGTGCGACATGTTCTCTCTATTACTGTATCCAAAAATCAAAAAATATTTTAGTAGGTTGTTCTGAATACACCATGAAATTTGTAGAATTATTGGAGTTTGATGGAAAAAGAACTGTGGGTATGGAAAGGAAGACCGTTGTGTTTTACAAAACATGCAATAAGGGAGATGTACGTGTTATCTTTCACGCCCGATGATATGATAAAAATGTTGAATTTCGGGATAAATTGCCCAAAAAGTAGAAGGCAAAAAGGGATAATAGAAATATGTACAGATTATCAGGGCAATAATTATAAAATAGTTGTAGCAGATGATATTAGCCATTGGAGAAATGATCCTTGCTGGACCGTGATACATATAAAGAGGTTTAACTGGAGTTAAAAAAATGAGGTCACGTCTAAAATATCCACATAGAACCGCAAAAGAGCCCGTTGAGGTAATTCTATTCCAGCATAAAATTAAAGGGGCAAGATGTAAAGAATGTGGCGAAGAAGTCTTTGGTGCTGCCGAAGTGCAAAAAATGTTTGATAAAATTAAACATGAAAAAGCAATGAGCACTTCTGATTTAATTTTGGCTTTATTATATGCTCAAAAAGATATGCCTATCAAGGGAATGATATCCTTAATGAAGCAGATTTTCCTTGTAGAGAAGGAGTTTACAAAGGAAGAACACATCAAAACGGAAGATGGAGAATATATTCCGTATAAATATGGACCATATTCATACAAAGTCGATGAAATTGTTTCAATTCTAGAAGAAAATGGGATCGTTCAATCTTATGGACGCAAATCATCAAATAAAGAGATATTCTATCTTACAGATTTTGGTAGAGAAGTTGCTAAGAAGGTTTTTGACAGGTTAACTACGGAGCAGCAAAGAAAGCTTAAAGATTTAAGGAAAGGTTGGGACCAATTGGGCATAAAAGGTATATTGAAGCGTGTATATACAGATTATAGTGATTACATAAACAAGTCCGAGATATTATCAAAAATACTGCCTGAATATAAAGTTATCAGAAATAGAGGATGAATTGATACTAAAAGTTGAACCATTTCCATCTGAAAAGGAATTGTGGGGTCGAGTATGCAAAGTAAAAACCGCTAAGGGAACTTTTGAAACCCCTTACCGAGTTTCTACTAAGGTTGA
>DAHXMQ010000379.1 GCA_027371625.1 Candidatus Methanoperedentaceae archaeon
TACCGAGCTTGCTGACACCATTGTTCGAACAACCGGCATACCTTTCAGGACTGCGCACCATATCGTTGGCCCGGTTACAAAGACAGGAAAAGCGCCAACTCTTTCAGCGCTAAATGAGATTTCCTCAAAGATAATCCATGAGAAATTAAGCGATAAAGGGCTTTCAGAAAAAGATGTCCAGCAGGCGCTTGACCCGATGGGGAATGTAAGGAAGCGCTCTGTATCGGGAGGCCCTGCTCCTAAAGAAACAAAACGCCAGAGAACCATTATTATGAAAAAACTTACAAGGGGCGGGCGCGAAATAAAGCTGATGCGGAAAAAAATTGATAAGGCAAGAGAAAAACTCCGTCTTGCGTGCCAGATTGACTGATTATTTCTTTCTGGATAGTATATTGGAAATTAGCAGGATAGCCAGCATTACCACAATTATTATGCCAAGCACTAAAAGCATCGAATACACAACATTCGTTAATCCACTTGGTGCAGGGGTCACTGTTGGAGTCACTGCGGCAGTCGGCATTGGAGTCGCAGTAGGTGATGCTGTTGCGGTAGGGGTTAAAATAGCAGTTTCAGTGGGAGACGGCGTGGGTGTCGCTGCAGCAGACGTTTGCAGATACAATACCCTGAATACAAGATTACCTGCTGTATCGATATCATCGTAGAGTATTTTAGTCCCATCCCTGCCCCACCTCGGGTTTTCCTGTTTATAACCATCCTCAAGAACAAGTTTTTTTCCAGTACCATCAGGGTTTATGAAAAATATTTTACTACCGCTTGAAGTTGTGGTTTCATAGGAAACATACAGTATGCCTCCCTGACCCCAGTTAGGGTCTGATTTTTTGAGGTTATCAAAGGTAATCTGGGTTTTACCCGTGCCATTCTCATTAACAGTGAACAGTTGCTCGATACCATTGCTGTCATAGGAGACATACACAAAGGAGTTCCCATCCGGGCTCCACGATGGAGCCCATTGTCTGGTTTGGTCGTTTATTACCTGTTTTTTCCCTGTACCATCAAGATTTACCTCAAATATCTTTTCAAGATTTGTAACCGGGTCAAACCCGGTATAAAGTATTGTTTTTTTTCACAGGGTTCCATGAAGTGCCACCCACAAGGGGAGGTTTATCCCATGGTGCTCTTCCCTGTCTGGTCATATCATCAAGGAGTTTTCTCTCTCCAGTGCCATCAGGATGAACAAGGTATATCTTTTCCAACCCACCGGTATCGTAGGAAAGGAATGAGATGTTGTTCTCGTCAAGCCACGTTACACCCCATTTTTTAGTGATGTAAGTGGTATCGTAGGTAACCTGTTTTTTTCCGCTACCATCTATATTTATAGTGAATATCTGCTGGTTACTGGAAGCATCATACGCAACGTAGGCAATGGAATTCCCATCAGGGCTCCATGCAGGGCTCCAGGGCGGTCTTATATCGCCTGTGCTAATGACGGATGAATTTACGATAGTAAGGTCTGCTGAGGCTGGAATTGCAAGAAGTGATAATGAAACAAGGCAAATTAATATATGTGATACTTTCATAATACCCTGCATAAGTATGTATAAACCCTGATAAATGTTGCGATGTGTTTTTAAAAATCAAACAGCGATTTCTGCGGTTCACAGTTGTTCTTTTGCGCAAGCTCAATCCTTCCATATTGTCCCCCTCCGCCCGGATGCACCTTAACTTTTCCGCATCTGAGTGCGATTATTGCATTAACAACGCGCTCGTCCACGCCAGAATTCTTGATGTCGGCATCAACAAGCACGTTTACCTCGGAGCCGTAATGTTCTATAAGCGTATTCCATATTCCCTGCACGCCCTTTGTATTGGTGTTTATCCCCAATGCCATTGCGATTACCTCGGATAGAGGTATCAGGTGAAGATACGGGGGTCTGTGAGCAGGGTGCTTTGGCTCATCGTAGGATGCAAGCTCATTGACACGGTCCTTTACGCCTTTTTTTATCGTCCCGCCGCATGAGCATGACCAGCTTTTTATGATACTCTCCTTCAGGGTATAATGCCTGAAGCATCGAATGCATGCGCTCTCGTTGTACTTTCCCTCCTCGGGATAAAAACCCACATTAAAGACTGGTTTCCTTCCCTTCTCACGTATTATAGCCATCCTCAATTCATCGAAGTTTATTTCTTCCATCTCAAAGCGGTTGAATTCACGAGCAAGCTTGTTGACATAGGGGGAATGCGCATCGGAATTTGAAAGGAAAGTGAGGCAGCGAAGCTCAGCAATTCTATCCGCATACGAGGTATCTGCGCTCAAGCCAAGCTCGATGAAGTATATAAGCGAAGCCATGTCACCATAGCAATCACTTAGTGAATCATGATACGCATACATGGCAGTCCAGGGCGTGAAGGCATGTGCAGGACCGATTAGCGCACCAGCATCCTTTGCAGCCTGCGCAATCTCCTCGCCGTTCAGCCTTACATTCGGTCTTCCATCCGAGTCTATGTCCTTTGAGTACGGCTTCATGAACTCATAGAGTTCTTCAGCCTTTGATACCGAAGGCACTATCAGGAGGTGATGCACCTGATTTATGTCCTCGACCTCGGTTGTTAATACGAAATACGTATCCGTCCCCGTATTTAAATACGGGGTCTTGAAAACCCCGTTTTCCTCTTTTAAATTTTTTATCTCAGCGAGCCATTTCGGGTGAAGGCAGTCGCCTGTTGCAACGAGCTGTATGCCTTTCTTTCTCGATTCTGAGGCAAGGGTGGGTAAATCCATCTTCGGTGAGGTTGCCATGCTGTATTTTGAGTGGATGTGCAGGTCTGCGTTTACGAGCATAATCACTTCATTTTCCTTATCACGAAATGGAAATGCTCGCCTTCCTTCCACAGTTTCAAAAACTGATGTCCTGCACGCTTAGCCCACCTCGGGATATCCTGCACAGCAGCAGGGTCATCTGTAACCATTTCCAGTACCTGCCCTGCTTCTAATTTTTCCATCTCCTGCGTGGTATTGAAAATCGGAACAGGACAATAGAGCCCGATGCAGTCCAGCAATCTGTCGGGTTTAATTTTTTCTTCTTCGCTCATCGCATACCATGCTTTTCGTAGAATATCTTATCCTTAAGCGCTTTCCTGAAACTCTCATCGTGTATAGGAGGAGGCGTCAGGGGGTATCCAATGGGGATAACCGCAAGTACGAAATGCGTTTTGGGTACTTTAAGCATCTTGCCTACCTTATCACGCTCCGTGCTTACCCAGCATGTTCCTATACCGAGAGCCCATGCTGCAAGCATCATATTCTGCACAGCCATAGCAGCGGCGAACTTTGTTTCCCCAATCCCCTCGACCCATGAGAACTTTTCATTTACAGGCGGCACCACAACTGCTATTGCCATGGGCGCTTCCTCAAGATAGCCCGAATACCTCGCATATCTTGAGATGAATTTTAATGTCTCCTTATCCCTGATAATTATGAATTCCCAGGGCTGGGTGTTGAACGGGCTGGGCGCCCAGCGTGCAGCCTCCAGTATCTTAAAAAGAATATCGTCTGGAATGACGTCAGGTTTGAACTGGCGGACTGCGCATCTGTTCCTGATTGCTTCGAATACATCCATACTTTCCATGATTAAGCTTAACCCGATGGCATTTATTTCTTTTGGTAAATCCCAAGCACGTCAGCCATTTCGTATATGCCTGGTCTTGCCGATGAAACCCACACCGCAGCTCTCACCGCACCTTTTGCGAACGCCTGCCTGCTGTGCGCCTGATGCTTGATTTCGATGCGCTCCCCGTCGCCTGCGAACAGCACCGTATGGTCGCCAACGATATCGCCTCCACGCACGGCATGGATACCGATTTCCGCCTTTCGAGGCGATAAGCCGTGCCTTCCATAGACGAGCTCCTTTCCACCAAGCTTCTTTGAAATAATCTCGGCTGCCTTCACGGCAGTCCCGCTCGGGGCATCTTTCTTCTGGTTGTGGTGCGCCTCTATAATCTCGATATCATAATCGGAAAGACGCTCCGCTGCTTCGGCAAGGATACCAAAGAAAACATTCACGCCTATGGAGAAATTTGGCGTGATAACGGCAGCCACATTGTTCTCTCTTATAGCATTTTCCATGAGCGCCCGCTGCTCAGGGGTGAAACCTGTTGTTCCTACGATGAGATTTATCTTTTTTTGCGCTCCTGCAATCACGTTTTTTACAGCAGCGGAAGCTATAGTAAAATCAATAAGCACATCGGGTTTTGATCTTTCCAGAACATTATCAATGTCATTTGCATCTCCAACAGGAACATTTAACCTGCCTATCCTCATTACCTCGCCAATATCCTTACCTACATTCGTCACATCTATTGCAGAAACAAGTTTCAATTCTTTTGATTTCAGGATATTTTCGATAACAAGCCCGCCCATTTTTCCACAGGCGCCGCACACAGCGATTTTTATCATAACTCACTCTATCAGGTGAAGGTTGTTCAACGCTGCCCTTAACTTTCGCTCGTTATCCTCACTTATGGGCGCAAGCGGAAGCCGAAGCTGTCCAGCAGGAAGCCCGATAAGCTCAACCGCTTTCTTTATTGGGATGGGATTTGTCTCCAGAAAGACGGCACGTATCAGTGGAGCAAGCGCAAGGTGCAGTTTCCTTGCCTCATCGAGGTTACCTCTTTGAAATGCCTTTACCATGGAAACTACGAGTTTCGGGGCGACATTGGCAGCCACAGAGATTACACCCCTGCCTCCAAGGGACATAATTGGAAGGGTGAGGGCATCATCTCCCGATAGCACCACGAAATCCTCGTCCTGTGTCATTTCGATGATCCGCGTAATCTGTTCAAGGTTCCCGCTTGCTTCTTTTATCCCAACGATATTGCTTTCTTTTGCCAATTCAGCAACTATTTCTGGCTTGAGATTGATGCCTGTACGAGAAGGCACATTGTATAAAATCATGGGAATATCAACCTCGCCTGCAATCTTTTTAAAATGAGCAAGCATGCCCTTATCGTTTGGCTTGTTATAATAAGGAGTAATCAGGAGCGCAGCTTCTGCACCTGCCTCCTTTGCAAACCTCGTAAGTTCAAGCGCTTCTGTGGTGTTGTTTGAACCCGTGCCTGCTACAACCGGAACTGTGGAGCATTCCACTGCAATTTCAATGACCTTCTCATGTTCCTTGATGGAGAGTGTTGCGGACTCGCCTGTTGTTCCGCAGGGAACTATACCTGAGACGCCTCCTTCGATCAAAAATTCGATATTCTGCTTAAGACCATCCTCGTCTATCTCATTATCCCCTGTGAAGGGAGTGATAAGGGCAGGCAGAACACCTTCGATCATAAAGCGACACCTCTACTTCTTTCTGATAGCTTTTACCCTAAGCTGGCGTACTATATACCCTGCTACACGGTTCCTTATGACCTTGCTCTCGATATCGGTATATTTGGTGATATTCTCCTTGTTCGCCGCAAAGTCGGTGGTGAAGGCATCACCGTGCTCTTCAAGTAACTGGTCTGCCATTGATTTGATATATCCGGGTCTGATATTTCCCATAGTTGATCTCCATTTTTCTTTGCATACAACTCCATCATTCATATAGATTTCTGGGATTACACAGTAAACTATCAGGATTGCGTTATTCGTGACCTTTTTCCTGCCACTCCTTGCCGAACTTAATGCCCCATGCTGCCCACATCGCACCGAGAATCGCAATCACCGCAAGCAAGACAACCAGAATAACAGCAATTTTTTGAAAAAGACTGAAAGATAAAGCGAAGAATGCAACGTAGATTATTGCAAAGATCACCCCCCCAAATAAAACCACTATGGACACAGCGACCCTTAGCCCAAGTCCGGGTGGCATTTCTCGTTTCTCATCATGGTTCATATCTCATTCACCTCTTCTTATCCAATAGTTAAAAGTATCCACCATTTTTCAGAGCCCAATATAACCATCTTCTTTCCTCTTTAAGAACATTTTGGTGGTCATACAAAAGCCTGCTACCACAGATTTATTTTATTAAAAATCTATCTTGCTGTAATGAAGAGAATACTTTTAACCAATGATGACGGCGTATATTCCACAGGTCTTAAAGCCGCCTACGAAAGTGTGCGAGACATAGGAGAAGTAACTGTGGTTGCGCCATCCACGCAGAAAAGCGGTGTTGGGCGCGGCATCTCCATCTTCGAGCCGCTTCGATTATCGCTTGCCAGCCTCAATGGCTTCAAGGCATACGCGGTTGCGGGTACACCTACGGATGCGGTCATCCTGGGATTATTCTCGATAATGAAAGAGAAGCCTGACCTTGTACTTTCTGGCTTCAACGTAGGAGAGAACATCAGCACTGACACGGTAACCACAAGCGGAACAATAGGCGCGGCGCTTGAGGCTGCAAGCTACGGCATACCTGCGATAGCTGCATCCATACAGGTTCTGGACGAAGGGGATAAGTTCGACGACCACCGAGCATATAAGTACGATTTTGAGGTGGGAATAAAGCTCGTGAACAGGATTGCCAGGAACATTATCAAACAGGGGCTTCCAGAAGGAGTTGACCTGCTCAATGTCAATATACCGAGGCATGCCACCACGGATACTGAAATCGAAATTACCCGTCTTGCGAGAAAGATATTCCTCACAGGTGTTGAGGAGCGCCATGACCCGAGGGGCAGACCTTACTACTGGATAAACGGGGACTTGATCCGCGATGCAGAGGAGGGGACGGATGTGAGGGCTGTCATGAAAAAAGGGCATATCTCTGTTACGCCTTTATCGCTTGATTCCACTGCGCGGATTGATTTTAAAAAAATAGATGCGTTGTTATAATGGTTAAAGTTTCAATCGTAAAATGTGAAAATTACGACCACAACAGAGTAAAGAAAGCTATCCTTGAAAGCCTCGAGCTTATCGGAGGGCTCGGAAAAATAATAAAACCCGACGACAATGTAATGCTCAAGGTGAATGCCATCGCAGGATTTCCCCCGGAGCATGCTGCAACGACGCATCCTGCTGTCGTGGGCGCGATGGTTGAGATAGTAAAAGAAGCGGGCGGGATTCCATACGTCGGAGATAGCTCAGGAGCCTACGGCTTTACCGCGCAGGCACTTGAATTATCGGGAATAAAGAAAGCATGCGAGGAGCATGGCGGAAAACTCGTCAATTTCGAGTCCACAGGCACGTATGCCGTGAAATTAAACGGAAGGGTTCTTTCGAGTATAAATGTTGCAAAACCTGCGCTTGATTGCGATGTACTTGTTTCCCTTCCCAAGATGAAAACGCACATGCTCACCAAATATACCGGCGCTGTTAAAAATTTCTTCGGCGTAATACCCGGAGGTGGAAAGGCTGCAATACACAGGATGGCGCCCACGGAAGAGAGCCTGAGCCACGCAGTCGTGGACATATACTCTGCACTCAAGCCAAAGCTTGCTGTTATGGACGGCATCGTGGGTATGGAAGGTGATGGCGCCACCAACGGTACTCCGATAGCTTCCAACGTTATTCTTTCAAGCATGGATTGCGTGGCTCTGGATGCCGTGGCGCCGGAGGTAATGGGATTTTCGCACAGGGATGTGCTGACGACATGCATTGCAGGTGAGAGGGGACTCGGCGTGGGAGAGCTTGACTGCATCGAGGTAGTTGGCGAGAAAATCAATGACGTTAGGCTTGGGTTTAAAAAACCAAGCCGCATATACTACAGGCTCCCGACTTTTCTTGGCAGATTCGTATTCAAGAACGCAGAGAACATGTCAAGGGTGGAGATATCCAATGACTGCAGAAGATGCAGGATATGTGTTGAAAGCTGTCCCGTCTCGGCCATCACCCTTTTTCCATCTCCTCTTATTGACCAGAAAAAGTGCATAAAATGCTACTGCTGCCATGAATTATGCAGGAGCGGCGCGGTAAAGCTGAAAACATCCTATTTAGGGAGGCGGCAGTTGAAGCGATGGTATCCTGAAAGGCTTTAATATCTAAGGATGCAATATCAGCTTGAGAAAACATGATAGTGAACTTCCAGCTTACAAACGTAGAATCCAAGACATATTCTACAGCCGAGGATATTCGAAAATATAAGAATATCAATATAAACTACGATGTCAACCTTAAAAATCCCTCCATAGTGGTTCAGAGCACCCCTTTCGGGGATAAATCCGTGCTGAGGGTTGAGTACACCTTTGCCATTAACTATCTCAGCCCGAATATAGGTCACATAAGGTTTGAGGGGCTTTCTGATTATTACAGCGATGAAGACCTAAAAGCCCTTAAAGAAAAGTGGGATGCGGGTAATGCGCCCGGCGATATCCAGAACGAGTTTGCCAATACCATGGTCGCGAACCTTGCGCCTCTGGCATTATTGCTCTCGAAGGCGCTCGGACTTCCTCCTTCCATGCCTGTTCCTGTGATTAATTTCCAGCAGCAGGTACAGAAGAAAAAGGAGGAGCCGACGTATTATCACGGGTAGGGTATCCAGCCTACGATTGCGCCATTGCCAATGCGCGGGTGTGTGGGTAATACGCCAATATGAATATTTTATTTGTAGCGTGCACTTACAGGTCTCTGCACCTGAAGGTTAATTTAATATGACATAACAGCCATGAGTAAAAGCAATGCAGAAGTGCTATAACGTGATGGTGACTGGAAAAGTCCAGGATATTGGTTTAAGAAGCCTTATAGAAGACATTGCAAGGCTGCTTGACCTTAAAGGGTTTGCCTTTAACGACCCTGACGGTAGTGTCAAAATGGTCTGCTGTGGAGACTCCAGCGAAATCAGCAACTTTTTAAAAGAAATACAAATCAGAGGGGAGCAAAAGGGGGCATTAATCGAGGACATTAAAAAAGAAGAAATCCCTCATCATATTTATCTTCCGCAGAGGTTCATCAGGTTATATACCGACGAGCTTGCAGACATCAACAGAAAGCTGGACGTTGGGATTGGCATACTAAAAGACATCAAAAGCGATACTTCTGCCCTTCCCGAAATCAACTCGAAGTTTGATTCATTTATTACTGAGCAGAAAGAGCACAATCAGTGGATGAAAGAGCACAGTCTATGGATGAAAGAGCATAACCAGCGCCTTGAAAAAATACTTGAAAGATTATCTGAAAAATAAAAATTAATCATCTTTTTTCAATAGCTTGTAGTTCTCTGCTCGTGTAGAATACAATACAATGAACGCCATTTTTTATGCTCTCAAAGCGATGGAGCTTCCTCCTTCCATGCCTGTTCCTGTGATCAATTTCCAGCAGCAGGTGCAGAGGAAAAGGAAGAGCCGATGTATTATCACGGTTAGGGCAGCGTCTGTCTTTTAGGCGTGGGCTTTTCTGGAAAGGGCGCCATCTGTGCGCCCGTTTTCTCCGCCTGTGCACGCACCCGCCATGTTTTCGGATTCGGATTTTTCATGGGTTTATTGGTTATGTGGGTTGGTGGGGACAGGGTGAGTAACATTAATCCCTAACTCCGCCAGATTTACGCACTATTTCTGAGAAATCCATCCACTCATACCGAAATGCTTATATCATAGTATTACGTATATACGTATCATGGAACTTCCTGACTGGGTACTGAAACATAAGGCAAAAGGTAC
>DAHXMQ010000416.1 GCA_027371625.1 Candidatus Methanoperedentaceae archaeon
AGGCATATCCAAACGATGCAGGTAGAGGAATAGCGCGCCTTGACCCGCACATATTGATGGTCTTGCAGCTTATACCTGGCGATATCATTGAAATCGAGGGGAAAAAACACACGTCTGCAAAAGCGTGGCGCGCCGACCGAAATGACTGGGAACACAATATAATTCGTATCGACGGTTTTATAAGGCAGAATGCCGGCGTTGGTATAGGGGATACCATCAGGATAAGGAAAGCGGATGTCAGACCTGCAGAAAAGGTGATTCTCGCTCCACCTGAAGGCTCGCCTATAGAGTTTAAAGGGGATGTCGAGGATACGATAAAACGCCAGATAATGAAGCGCCCGATCTGTAAAGGTGATATCATACCTGTAATGAGCACAATGGCCCATCCTTTCTTCGGGCGTGTGCCGACAGGGCAGGCGATACCCCTGATCGCAATAGAAGCTGAACCTGAGGGCATCGTACTGATACCCGAGAAAACGGAAATAAAACTCAGGGAAAAACCTGTGGTACTTGATATCACAGGCACGGGGATAACCTACGAGGACATAGGGGGCTTGAGCGATGAAATCCAGCGCCTGCGCGAGATGATCGAGCTGCCCATGAAGCATCCTGAAGTATTTGAAAGGCTTGGGATCGAGCCTCCGAAAGGCGTTTTGATGTACGGACCCCCGGGCACAGGGAAAACCCTGATAGCCAAGGCTGTTGCGAACGAATCAGGAGCTAATTTCTTTTCCATAGCAGGTCCTGAGATCATGAGCAAGTATTATGGCGAAAGCGAGCAGCGGCTGCGCGAGATATTCGAGGAGGCAAACAAGGATGCGCCTTCCATTATTTTCATAGATGAACTTGACTCCATAGCCCCTAAAAGGGAAGAGGTGACAGGCGAGGTGGAGCGAAGAGTAGTGGCGCAACTGCTTACAATGATGGACGGGCTAAAAGAAAGAGGGCAGGTGGTAGTTATAGGCGCCACGAACCGCATCGATGCGATCGACCCGGCACTTCGCCGCCCTGGCAGGTTTGACCGCGAGATAGAAATAGGAGTTCCCGACAGGCTCGAAAGGATTGAGATTTTTCAGATTCATACCCGTGGAATGCCGCTTTCCGATGATGTCAGGCTTGAATATATCTCTGACAGTACACACGGGTTTGTTGGGGCTGATATCTCGGCACTTGCAAAGGAAGCTGCCATGAAGGCGCTTCGGCGCTACCTCCCCCAGATAAAACCTGATGAGGCCATTCCGCATGAGTTGCTTGGGAACATGCAGGTCACAAGCGATGATTTTGAAGAGGCGCTCAAGGAGGTTGAGCCTTCGGCTATGAGGGAGGTGATGGTTGAAATTCCAAGGGTTAGATGGGATGATGTGGGCGGTCTTGATGAGGTAAAGCAGGAGATAAAGGAAGCCGTGGAATGGCCACTCAACTATCCTGAGAAATTTGATAAGATGAGTATCCGCCCGCCGAAGGGAATATTACTATATGGTCCCCCCGGCACCGGGAAAACGCTGCTCGCCAAGGCAGTTGCAAACGAGAGCTCAGCGAATTTCATAAGTGTTCGCGGTCCCCAGTTACTATCCAAATGGGTGGGGGAATCTGAAAAGTCAATACGTGAGATATTCAAGAAGGCACGTCAGGTGGCGCCGTCCATAATTTTCCTGGACGAGCTTGATGCAATCGCTCCCATTCGTGGTACCGAGTTCGGCTCGAAGACCTCGGAGCGCGTGATCAATCAGTTGCTCACTGAGCTTGACGGTATAGAGGTATTGAAGAACGTGGTGGTGATTGCCGCAACCAACCGACCTGAGATAATCGACCCAGCACTCATCCGCTCAGGAAGATTCGACAGGCTTGTTTTTGTAGGACCACCATCAAAGGCTGGAAGGATCGAGATATTCAGGATTCACCTGAAGAATACCCCGCTTTCAGAGGACGTGAGCATAGAAGAGCTTGCCGACCTTACTGATAATTATGTGGGGTCTGATATGGAATCCTTGTGCAGGGAAGCTGTGATGCTTGCGCTTCGTGAGAATTTCGAAAGCGAAAAAGTGGAGATGATGCATTTCAGGGGCGCTTTGAAGAAAGTCAGACCTGCTCTTGCCGAGGATATGCTGGAATACTATGAGAAGCTGCAGGAGCAGTTCAAGGGCGGGGCAAAGCAGGAACAGAAGTCTTATATAGGTTACAGATAACAACAGAAAGGGATTCCTATGGCAAAAATACTTGCAAAAAATCTATCTAATAAGAGGGTAATGCTTACAGATGGCTCGGAACTGGGATTCGCCAGCAACGTAGTTATGGATACTCATACCGGAGACCTGATATATCTTACAGTGAAACCTGCACCCAATGTGGATACTTCAAAATACCAGACCCAGAATGGGCATGTTATGATCCCGTTTTCGGCAGTAAGGGCTGCGAAGGATTACACCATAGTGGATAAAAAGCTGATTACAGGTAGCGATATGGATTAGACCAGTGAGTAATTCAAAGGTCACAATAGTTTGTTCAACGCTTGACAAAGCAAGCCAGAATATCAAGAACTGTCTTTTAAATGCCAGGAAATGGGAGCCTGTTAGCAGTAATTTTCCAGCTTTTGAATACAAGGATTTCAGGATTGTTGAGATAAGAGAACCGCTCATCTATCAGGATGGAATAGACAGGAAATTGCTCTCCTGTGGTTTCCCTGCATCTCTCATAATCTTTGCCTCCAAGCACAGAAGTAAAGATGGGCGTGCCATTCTTACAGTCCACTCAACAGGCAATATCAAGGAGGCGAAATTCGGGGGAAGAGAGAGGAAACTTGCTACTGCTGCGCCTCAGGCAGTGCGTTCGCTGCTCCGTTCGCTTAAGGTACTTGCCGAGAATGAGGAATACGAGGTAACTCTTGAGTGCACGCATCATGGACCAAGCGACATAGATATCCCTTCCCTTTTCATAGAAATCGGCTCGAACGAAGCGAATTGGGTTGATGAGGTTGCAGGAAGGATTGTAGCAAATGCAATATTGATGCTGAGGGAAGGAGACTCGCCAGTCGCGATTGGTTTCGGAGGCACGCACTATGCTCCAAGGCAGACCGCGCTTATTCTCTCCACAGGCATTGCTTTCGGGCATATATTCCCCTCCCATGCGCTTGATGAAGTGGATGAGTTCATGGTGCGTCAGGCTTTTTCGAAATCGAGGGCTGACTTTGCTTACTTTGATCGGAAATCGATGAAAGGAGAGCAGCGCGAAAAACTTCGAATTCTCGTGGAAAGTGCTGGATACGAGGTGCTCAAGGAGAGCGATATAAAGGACATGGACGGCATACCCTGGGAATTTTGCACGGCGCTGCGCAGGCGTGTGAAGGAAATATGTCCTATGGGCAAGCCCATGATAACAGAAGGCATAAGATGCGAAATTTCCTGCTCAACCTGCGTATGCCCGAAGGTGAAGATAGCACGGATAAACCCGGAGATTCTATCAGAAGCAGAAAAACTCGGCAGGAACAGGCTGAAGGAATTTCTCGAAAAGCATAACATCGCCTATATCGAATACGAAGACGGCAGGTTAGCTCATGTCGTAATTGGATTGAACGATTACTGTGCAAGGCTGGCAGCCGAGGAATTGACAAACGAGTGCGTAGAGATACTTAAGAAAAATTATGAAGTCAGCATGGATAAGGGAACACTGCAGATAACAGAAAAAAAATTCAGTCCAGAGCGTGCCAAATCTCTCGGCATAGAGGAAGGGCCACTCTTCGGGAGGCTTGCAAGGGGCGAATCCGTAGTTGTGGATGGAAAAACTATAAATCCAGAGATGGTATATGAAATAAATAAAAAAACCATTAAATTGGGTTAAGATGGACTGAGGAAAAAGCATGGAATCGATTATAAAAGAGGCAATTTCGAGAGCAGGAGAATCCAAAATGCCTGTTCTTGGGGACACGGACGATGAACTTGTAAAGATTTTACAGGAACTGAAGACGAATATCGTGGTGGTAGGATGCGGAGGTTCTGGCTCAAATACAATCCAGAGAATGTCCGAAGAGGGAGTAGTCGGGGCAGAATTGTATGCCATTAACACCGATGCCCAGCATCTCCTCCATGTTAAAGTCCCGAGGAAAATCCTCATAGGTAGAAACAGGACAAAAGGATTGGGCGCAGGAAGCCTTCCGCAGATAGGTCAGGATGCTGCGCAGGAATCCAAGGCTGATATAGAGAAGGCTGTGGATAATGCGGATATGGTTTTTGTGACCTGCGGGCTTGGCGGGGGAACTGGCACAGGGGCTGCGCCTATAGTAGCTGAAATTGCCAGGGATGCAGGGGCTCTGACCATAGCGGTTGTAACGCTTCCCTTCTCGGTTGAAGGCTCAATACGCATGGATAATGCGGAGGCAGGGCTTGAGAGGCTGCGTGATACCGTGGATACGGTTATCGTGGTTCCCAATGATAAACTGCTCGAAGTTGTGCCCCATCTTCCTTTGCAGACGGCATTTAAGGTATGCGATGAGATTCTAATGCGCTCTGTCAAGGGGATAACCGAGCTTATAACAAAGCCCGGGCTGGTGAATCTTGATTTTGCCGATGTCAGGGTGATAATGCAGAAGAGCGGCGTGGCTATGATAGGTCTGGGGGAAGCCGAAGGGGAGAACAAGGCAGTGGAGTCTGTGCACAAGGCGCTTCGCAGCCCGCTTCTGGATGTGGATGTTTCAGGTGCCACAGGCGCCCTCGTTAACGTCGTGGGCGGACCTGATATGACGATAGCAGAAGCGGAAGGCGTGGTGAATGAACTTTATACCCGCGTTGATTCCAAGGCAAGGCTGATATGGGGCGCTGTTATAGACCCTGACCTTGAGAATATTGTAAGGACGATGATAGTTGTGACAGGCGTCAAGTCGCCACAGATACTTGGTAAGGGAACTGCGGGTAATATATCCACTGCAAAATACGGGATTGATTTTGTCAAGTAATGCACATATAAGCGAGATTTTTAATTCAATACAGGGCGAAGGGCTATTCGTCGGCACACGCCAGGTATTCGTGCGGTTTGAGAAGTGCCAACTGCACTGCGCATACTGCGATACGCCGCAATCGCGCAATATTTCCAGGTATTGCAGGGTCGAGAAAACCCCTGGTAAAAGGGATTTTTACAATATTGAAAATCCCTTGAATAAGGAGCATGCAGAGGAATTAATCCGCACACTGTGGTCTCCTTCAACACGACACATAAGCATGACAGGCGGAGAACCCCTGATTCATGCAGATTTTATCAAGAAATTGAATCTTGAATATCCATTATACATCGAAACCAATGCAGGTTTTCCTGAGAAAGCAGGGGAATTAAAGGATATGATTGCGATAGCATCCTGCGACATCAAGCTGCCTGAGCACGGTTCGACAGACCATTATACAGAGTTGCTGAAGAACGAACTTGAGACAATCTCAATATTCTATGAAACCTCAAAGACGTTTGTGAAAGTAATAATCCTGCCCGAAACCACCACGCAATCGATATCCCCTGCTGTCAACGGCGTTGCCTCCATAGACTCTAATATTCCGTTCATTCTCCAGCCTGTAACTTCCAAACAAAAGGTATCTTCTGAGCTCTTGCTTTTGCTTATGGATTTTGCCGGGAAAAAATTAAAGGATGTTCGCGTTATACCGCAAACGCACAGGATGATGGGACTGCTCTAAGCTTTGGTTGCATTTGCAAGTGCAATCACTGTCTGGATGTCGGCGGTGGGCGAAGCTACTAAAATCATGTCTTTTCTTGTTGTCCAGACTATCGTATAAAACGGCTTTTGCTTTCCTTTTACTAGGTCGAAATCAGTAACCTGCGTTGCATCATGCCCGTTTATGGAGATTGGCGTGAAAGGATCGTAATTGGATTTAAATTCCTTTTGTACATCCAACTTGTATTGAGCCAGAAGAGCCTGCGGGTTGTCGCTCTCTATTACCTGAATATACAGATCATCGCCGTTATAATTGTAAACACCTTCGGTATAATTTACTAAAGAGCCGCCTATATTCATAGTAGTGGAGTTATCACTATGAACTGCTACGTATGTGAAACCGGGCGGTAAATTGGTTTTGGGGATTAAATCCGTACCTGTGGTCGTACACCCTGAGATTAGAATTGCCGCAATAAGTAGTAATGGAATCCATATTATTTTTTTTGACATAATGCTCCTTGATATGCTGAAGGCTTAAAAATGTAACGGTTCATCGTTCATCGCAAGTTTTAACATTACCGTGGATATATCCTGTTCATGGATTACAGGAAAGGCTCTGTAAAACGGATATTTGCAGTCAGGATTGACCACGGCGAGGATGTGATCGATGAACTCACCCGTCTTGCCATAAAAGAAGAAATAGGCTCGGCTTTTTTTATTATGCTCGGTGCACTGGGTAGCGCAGAACTGGTGACGGGTCCGAAAGAAAAAGTAGTGCCTCCTGTAACCGTCTGGTCGAAATTCAATGACGTGCGCGAGATTGTTGGGGCAGGCAATATTTTCATGGAAAACGGCAAGCCAAAGATTCACCTTCACGGGGCTGCAGGCAGCAGCAGTGGGATGGTCATTGGGTGTTTTAGGAAAAAAGCCGAGGCATTCATGGTTGTTGAGGTTTTCATAGTGGAGATGAATATCGAGGCTGAAAGGGTGTTTGATGAGAGGATAGGTTTTTCGCCGATAATGTTTGGATAGAACCTACTTAGTGATAAATGTGATTGAAAGAATAAGAGAACTCGCTGAAAGAGAAGCTATAGAATTTACACGTCATGCAAGAACACAAATGTATATGCGTAAAATTAGCTCCGCAGATGTTAAACAATGTTTAATCGAGGGTGAAATAATAGAAGAATACAGGGATGATAAACCATATCCAAGCTTTCTGTTATATGCGAAACTTGACCAAAAATATCTACATGTTGTATGCGCTGTTGCTGAGGAACAGTTATTTATAATTACGACTTATTATCCAGATGAGAATCTATGGGAAGCTCACAGGAAACGCAAATAACTCTACAATGCCCTGTCTGTGGAGGACAATTAAAAAAGGATAAAATCCGGGAAGAGGTATGGGTAGAGGGCAAGCTGCTGGTCATTGATAACCTGCCAGCAAAAGTGTGTGTGAATTGCGGTGAGTCCATAGTCGATTATCCCACTATGAAAAAAATCGAGAACATAATTGAAAGATTCAAGCATAAAGAGATTGCTGGCAATAAATTCACAGCGTATGAAATAGATGCGAAGGCTGCGGCGCTTGCATAAAAGGAGTATTTGTTGAAGAAATAATCTAATTAAAACGCCTTACATCAACCACGCTGGTATCTTCTATTTTCTGAAAATCCCAATCAAGCTTTCAAGCGTTGTAACCTCATCTTTTACAAGAGAAACCTTTGCATTGATATTCTTAAACTCAGGAATCCCCTTTCCTCCTGTATCACCCGAAACAAGAGCATTTGACCAGGGGCTGTTTACCATGAACGCCAGTCCTCCCGGCTCCTCTCTTTTTGTTTCCTTTACCTCGACTACGACGCTGCCGCAATTGTTGGAAACCCTCACCCTGTCACCGGCTTTCAAGCCCATTTTCTTAAGGTCGTTCCTGCCCATCATAATGCATGCTGAGAGCTTCCTGTATTCCTCGCCGAACCTGTCGCGTTCAAGCGCCTCGACCTGAAATATATCGCGATACGTGGTGATTTTGATCTCGTACTCAGGGCTTTTCAGGAATTTGCCGACATCGATTGGCATTATAGCGCCTCCGTCAATCTCGTAAGTATTTCTTCGTCGCTTGGAAAATTTGTGGTGAGAATTTTTGTTAATTCAACCACCTTTCCGTCCATCCTTACAGCACTCCCGCCATTTTCCACACCCGAATAGGCGCACGGGATCGTTACGCTCGCGATTCTTGATGTCAGGGTAACGCATGGGTCTATGCAGATTATCGGTATATTTGCAAGATGGGAAATTGCAGAGCGCGGAAGGCTTGACAGCGGGTCTGAGCCTACGATAAGGAGCGTATCTATGCTTTTGTTCCGGAGCGCTTCCACAATAGAATAACTGCTATCATGTGAAGCTTTGCCATCGAACTTGACACGGTTCACGAAACTTGTCTCTTTGAACAAAGCCTCGTTAAAGCCGCGCATGTTGTAGGGTCCGACCATGGGCATGATATTGATATTGGGGAGCATGTCAGCCAGCTTTTGCAGTATATCAAAGTCTTCTTTTATTGAATACGTAAGCCCAATACCCAAGAAGATCGCCCCGAACTCTGCTTTTTTCATTATGCTTGCAAGTTCGAGCATTTTTTTTGAGTCATACGAAGGCACTTTCCCCGAGAGCGCGTCCATCAGCGCAAGAATAAAATCCCAGTCGCCTTTTAGCGGTATCCTGTAAAAATGCCCTTTGCATATCTTGGCAGTATTGGATTCCCGCACGTCTATGGCTATTGCAATCCTGTCCTCCTCGTATCCGCGCTGGCGGGATTCGCCTCGTGGAAAATACGAAAAGCGCGAGAGATGCCTTGGCAGAGAGTCCTGTGCGTCGGAGCCCCAGTACACAAGCACGTCAGCTTTGTCCCTTATGTCCTCAAGTGAGCATGTCCTGAACTTTTTCTGGAGCACCTTTTCAATCAGGATTCCCTGGCAGAACGAAGATGTGTCGTCGATTGCTGCATTTAATTTTCTGGCAAGCTGGATTCCTTTTAACTGGGCTTCGCATGTAGAGTTGCTCCAGCCGAAAAGCATAGGTGAGCGTGCGTTTCGAAGTATGTCTGCGGCTTTCCGAATGCAATTTTTGATGTCACTTGGCTTCTGGTTCACGGATGGGCTTAACCTGTTCATGCAGCCTCTCATCCTTGCAGCCCCGCGCCTGCATGCATTCCTCGTTTCTTTTATTTTACCGTTTTCAACAACGACTTCAATGTCGTCGCATAAAAGCCCGCATCCCGTGCATGTAACCATTGTTCATCTCACCTTAAACAAACTCGATTGCACCCACAGGGCATGGGTCTATGCAGGCATAGCACAGTACCCTGTTCTTCCCGAAGCGCCTGCACTCCTTGATGTTGGAAGCCACGACTTTTCCTTCCACGACCTTGAATATCACCTTATCGTTGGTCGGCGCGCGCCCGATGCCTGCGCCATGCGGGTCGTTGGCGACATCCACGGGGCATGCAACCACACAGTTACCGCAGCCCGTGCACAGTTCAGGGTGTACTATCATGCCCGTCTCCTCGGCACCCTTTGTCGGTAAAAGCAGGGATTCGAGTATTTCTTTTTGTTTTTTGAAATTTTCTTCAAGCAGTGGTGTGCACTCAGAGATATTTTTTTTCCTTGAAAGCAATCCAACGGCAAAAGCCATGCATGTGGCTTCCCCGCACAGCTTGCAGTTGGTTCTGGGCAGGAGCTGGTAAAGCTCCATTACTGTGACCATGCGTGGGAATTGGTTTTATCATGTATAAATGTTATGATTACAAAAGTAAAAAATATAAATAGTATGAATTCCAGATAACGTATTATGAAAGCTGTTTTCAGAATCATTGGCTCGGAAGAAGACCTCAAGGATATTGAGGGAAAGGAAGAGAACGTGCATTTCTGCTTCAGACCGTCTGAAAAGAATATTTTTGACCTTGTGTCGAAAAACCCGAAGCTGAAGAGGATACAGTTGCCGTCTTCATATCACAAGACCATTTCAAATACGACAAAGTCGCTTTTGAAGATGAAAAATATAAAACTCATGACCGGGGATATATGGGGTCACCGCACTGATATCGACAGGTTTGCGGAGATTGAGGTTTGATATCTATGTCCAGTTCTTTTAGTCAGGGCTTGGAAGTCATGAAGAAATACATTTCATCGCAGAATTGCGCTGCTGATGAAAAAGATTTATAAGCCAAAAACGATAGCAAGCCCATGTACTTAAGTACGGGGTATAGTTCATCTCAAACATAGGAGTTCTCGTGCATCCTTAGCCGCGCAAAAGCAAAAAATGTGTGAGGTTAAACTTTCCTGCCCATCTTCGTGCCCGACAAAACAGCAAGCTGCTCAAACATGAATCTCTCCTGGCCCTTACCTTCCACACAATAACCCATTGATTCCATCTTCGATTTAACCTCTTCTATTCCCGTCAGTGACGACACCACCATCAAAATCCATCCATTTTCGGCAAGTCGTGAGCCTGCCTCCTCAAGGAACCTGAATATTATTTCCCTGCCGTCATGTCCACCATCAAGAGCAACATCAATCCAGTCTTTTTTCGTCCCTTCAAGGGTCGGAAGATACGGCGGGTTGAATATGATCAAATCGAATTTCCCTTTGATGCAACTTAACAAATCCCCAATTATCGCTTCCACGCCATTAAGTCTCGTGCATGCGGCTGCGTGCGGGTTTATGTCTATCCCCGCAACAATTGCTTTCGTGCTGGCTTTTATGACGGCTGATATTATCCCGCTCCCGCAACCCACCTCTAAAATCCTCTCCCTTCCTTTTATCTCTGCCAGTGCAGCCTCTGCGAGCAGGAAGGAATCCTCCGAAGGCTCATAGACCGAAGGTGCGGTTTTGATAACTGTATTTTTATAGCGGATATACATTTTGCAGTGCTGTCAGGATTGTGGTTTCACTTGATAATATTTGCCTTTATGAAGAAGCTATATCATTTCCTGAAATTATTTCCTCTTTCATAACTTCTTATCATAACTTTATATATTTTTAAAACATATTCTTATATTAATATGGATTCGGCCAGCGATTTGACAATTCACAATGGCAAGCTTACGATTCTTGCAGCATTCGGGCATGGTGGAGAACTGGACAAAACCCAATTAAAGATGTTGATCGGTTCAGAAGTAATTGCTGAAAGATGGAATAGACCAATAGAAATTGAAAAGGCAGAAGGTGTGACTGTTATTGTCGCAGGTAGTGAAAAAATTACCTGCAATACGAACATGTATACTGATATTTTTGCCGCAGGGGTATCGATACTACGTACAGAAATCGAGATCCGAGATAAGATATCATTGAATGATATCCTGATAGCCCTTCATTCAAACACCATTATCGTGGAAGGACTTGACTACCAGTCATATGCAGATAAGAGGATAAAGGAAATACGTCAGAAAATCAATCCAATAAAGACTGTCGCTTATCATCCGGATATTAAAAAATTCATATTTCTGAAAATTAAAGATTTTACTCCCCAGCTCGACCCGAAAAGCCTGAGAGGGCAATATGGAGAGATAGTCGCACGTTTTCTTTCAGGTGAGACATCTATCCGTGCGCTTCACAGCAAGGAAATCATGGAAAAGACTGCAAATGACCTCTCATATTACGATGAAGACCTTTTTCTTGTTTCGACCGAGGCTGCTTTCGTTGTTGGTTGCGATGGTTACATCAACGAACTGCGCGAGTTATTGGAACTTACCATATCGCTTTTGCTTTTGTTCCAGATATATGACAGAAAGATCGATGTTGAAATATCCAACGCTTTTGACGCCCTGAAAAAACTTAACAGCTCAAGATATTATTTCATAACACAGGCGCCAAGAAAACTTGAAAAATCACTATTTACAGTTAGTGAAATCGGGCTTGTGATCCTCGATGATATTAAAGATCTGATGAATCCTCACAAAATTACAAATGATTGGTATTACCAGTCTTTCTATCAGAACATGCTGGATACGCTCAAGGTACGGGACTATGGAAAATTAGTGCAGGAAAAGATTGATTCTCTCCAGGATCTCTACTCAACGGCAAGAGAACTTTCTACAGAGCAATTGGCATTTTGGCTTGAGGTTGCAATAGTTCTCCTGATTTTCTGGGAAGTAATTAAACCTATGATTCAACTGCTCTGATCAATCAAAATTTCACTCTCCTGTAGAAGACCGCTTTCACTATCTCTGCCGTGCTTCATCGCCAGTAATGCCCTGTGATGTTGTTTGGAGTTGTGCAAGCAATTCAGCGGCGGGGGGGCTCCAGAATGCCAGAGGGTTGATCTGTTGAATTAATCTTTTTAGAATGTTGCATAATATACACATTGGTAAATTCTGTCTGTTAATTTATTTTTGATTAACATAACTATATAGCTCTTGGAAATGATTACACCTTAAGAGGTTGAAAAAAATGATTTTAAAAGAAGATTGTATCGATTTTGGATATTTAAAGAAGGATATTGCTGAACTTGGAGCAGTGCAAAGAAGATTCATGGATATTCCCAATTGTAGAATAAATAGAATGTCTCTGTGCGGATGTTCCGAAACTTGCTCGCATTATGAAAAATGCATTCCATCTATCACATAATATTTTAGCTGTGTCCGAATGAAAAAATAAAGCCTCTGTTAAAGCTTGTTTATCATGTCTATTAAAATAAACCTGTGGCAGTGGTTTTCTTTGTTATGGCAGGAGCATATAAGATAAACATCAACGTCTTTTGAAAGCATTTTAAGATCTTTCATAATTGCCCTTGCTTCGTATGACGATAACATTTCATTTCTGAATCGCTCTTCATATTCTTCCCAGCTTATTCTTTCTGCCAGCCAATCTCTTAGAAGTTCCCAGGATGGCGCGAGAAAACTTCCATTACTTCGCATCACCTTTATTTTATGTGCCCCTTCGGGAATCTCTGTTCCCCATCCTTTAAATTGGTTATAATAGGTTTCTTTTAGCATTTTCAATAAGTTTCCTCTACGTTATATCTATCTCCATTACATCATCTCTTATCTAATAGCCTTATGCCTTGTTGCATGATGCAATTTCAGCAAACCTTGATCTAAATAACAAAATCGGTAGTGTTAATACTCCATAATGCGAAGGTATTTGATAGATACTAACCATCTATTGATCCGAGGAATGGATATGGGTAGAACTAATAATATCATCCAGAGGCACGTTGATGAACGTATAGAACAAAAGCTGGCTTTCTTAACAGAGCGGGTGGAAAAACTCGAAAAAACCGTCCTGGAACTGAAATCTGAGATCTCAGAAATACGCGAAGAACCTCTCAGGAAGAACGAAAATTCCTAAATTCCCGATAAATTAGACACTATAATAGCCTGTTCTCATACTATTTTTTCGCTGCGTTTCGAAAAATATCCTTTAACCACCGACAAATTTATATATTTATAATGCCTATATAGGCATTATGAGTTTCATTCGGTA
>DAHXMQ010000426.1 GCA_027371625.1 Candidatus Methanoperedentaceae archaeon
GAAAGACTATGCAAAAGCCATGCTCTTGTTTAATGTTATAGGAATCTCCGTTTTATTCCTGATATTGATATTCCAGGGCATGCTTCCTCTCAATCCGCAGGGATTCCAAGGATTTTCGCCTGACCTTGCGCTCAACTCAGCCGTGAGCTTTGTCACGAACACAAACTGGCAGGCATATAGCGGCGAGTCGTCAGCCAGTTACTTCACCCAGATGCTGGGACTCGCAGTCCAGAACTTCCTTTCAGCCGCCACAGGGTTGTGTTTAGCCATAGCCTTAATCCGCGGTTTCACGAGACATACTTCCCAGACAATCGGAAACTTCTGGAAGGATATGACCAAAAGCGTATTATACATTCTCCTGCCGATTTCAATAATCGCAGCCCTTTTTTTGGTCTCTCAGGGCGTTATCCAGAATTTTGATCCTTATACAAACAGCTCGCTGCTCCAGCCGGTTCAAACATCAGGTGGAATCGTTGTCAACCAGACGCTTACCATGGGACCGCTTGCATCCCAGGAAGCAATAAAGGAGTTCGGGACGAACGGCGGCGGTTTTTTCAATGCGAATTCGGCGCATCCCTGGGAAAACCCGACCCCATTGACCAATTTCGTGGAAATAATCCTTTTCCTCTGCATCTCTTTTTCTCTGACCTATACATTTGGGCGATACGCAGGGAATACGAAGCAGGGATGGGCTATATTTGCAACCATGATTATGCTGTTCATAGTATTCCTTGGCGTTATGTACTACTATGAATACCGTGGCAACCTGATCGTTGATAAGCTGGGAGTTAACGGCTCTTATATGGAAGGAAAAGAGGTAAGGTTCGGGCTCGGCGGTACGGCTCTCTTTGTCGTCGGAACGACTGCAAGCGCCTGCGGCTGCGTTAATGCAATGCATGACTCATTAACCCCAATCGGTGGAATGGTTCCATTATTGCTCATACTGCTTGGTGAAGTTATTCCAGGCGGCGTTGGCTCCGGGCTTTACACTATTCTTGGTCATGTAATTATAGCGGTCTTCGTTGCAGGTCTCATGATAGGAAGGACGCCTGAATACCTCGGCAAGAAAATAGAGGTATTCGAGATGTGGATGTCCGTGCTGATTGTCCTCATCTCAGGCATTCTTGTGCTCATTTTTGTTACTATCGCACTTGTAATATCCCAAGGAACCTCCTCAATTTTGAATCCAGGTGCTCACGGCTTAACCGAGATACTTTATGCCTTTGCCTCCGCCTCCAATAACAATGGCAGTGCGTTTGCCGGGCTTGATGCCAATACTCTTTTCTATAGTATTGCAACAGCCATTGCAATGTTGATCGGCAGATTCGGTCCTGCTATGGCTGCGCTTGCCATGGCAGGGTCTCTTGCAAGGAAAAAATATGTACCTCCGAGCATAGGCACGCTTCCGACGCATGGTATCACATTCATTATATGGCTGGCTTTTGTTATTTTCATCGTTGCAGGGCTGACGTTCTTCGCCGCCCTTTCGCTGGGACCGGTTGTGGAGCATATGAAAATGCTTGCTGGTGAGTTGACATGAGCAAGAAAAAAACCCCTACGCTCTTTGAACCCGAACTCTTACGCGAGGCATTGCCGGATTCATTGAAAAAGCTGAACCCCATCAATCTCTGGCGAAACCCCGTGATGCTCGCCGTGGAAGTAGGGAGCATTATTACAACAGCCATCTTCTTTGCAGGCTTATTTTTTAAAACAGGTGAACCTTCCTGGTTTGTAGGAACTGTATCGTTGTGGCTCTGGCTGACCGTGATATTTTCAACCTTTGCCGAGGCGCTTGCGGAGCGGCGGGGGAAGGCACGCGCTGAGTCGCTTCGCAAAACGCGTACAGAAGTAATGGCAAAGAAGCTTGAGGCTCCCGGGTCAAAAAAATACGAGCTTATCTCCTCTGCAAAACTCTGTAAAGGGGATTACGTTCTCGTGGCAGCAGGAGAGATAATCCCGGGCGATGGCGAGGTGGTTGAAGGCGCAGCCCTCGTGAACGAAGCGGCTATCACAGGCGAATCTGCTCCTGTGGTGCGGGAATCGGGCGGGGACAGAAGCGCTGTAACAGGCGGGACAAAGGTCATTTCCAATGAGATTATCGTGCGCATCACAGCAAACCCTGGTGAGGCTTTTCTCGACAGGATGATAGCGCTGGTGGAAGGAGCAAAGCGGCGCAAAACCCCGAACGAGATTGCACTGGATGTGCTGCTTATCTCCCTGACAGCGGTCTTTTTCCTCGTTGTTCTCAATTTTCTTTCCCTATCGATATACAGCGTACAGGCAGCAGGACGGGGAACCCCTGCCTCGATTACCGTGCTTGTTGCCCTTTTTGTCTGCCTTGCGCCCACAACGATTGCAGCGCTCCTGCCAGCAATTGGGATAGCCGGGATGGACAGGCTTTTCCAGAAGAACGTGATAGCCCTCTCAGGGAGAGCCATTGAAGCCTCCGGCGATGTGGACGTCCTTCTCCTCGATAAGACCGGGACAATTACCCTCGGCGACAGGCAGGCTGTGGAATTCATTCCTGTAGGCAAGCATTCAGAGGAGGAACTTGCCAATGCTGCGCTGCTTGCATCCCTGACAGATGAGACGCCTGAAGGAAGAAGCATCGTTGTACTTGCAAAAAAGAAATACCAGATGCGGCTGACCGAACTTCCCAAGACTGCAAGATCAGTTCCATTCACAGCGCAGACACGCATGAGCGGAGTTGATGTGGACGGGGAATCGTACAGGAAAGGGGCTTTGGATGCAATTATGGAATGTGTCAAAGGCAAAGGAGGAGATGCACCCTCCGAGCTTGAGCAGAAGGTTACCGGTATCGCAAGGTCTGGAGGAACACCTCTTGTTGTATGCCACAATGCAGAAGTTCTAGGCGTTATACACCTGAAGGATATCATAAAAGGCGGTATTCGTGAACGTTTTATCCAGTTGCGGAAAATGGGGATCAAGACAGTCATGATAACGGGTGATAACCATCTTACGGCAGCAGCCATTGCCGCAGAGGCAGGGGTGGATGATTTCCTTTCCGAGGCAAAACCTGAGGACAAGCTCCGTTTGATTCGTGAGAACCAAAACGAAGGCCACATGGTTGCAATGACAGGCGACGGCACGAACGATGCGCCAGCACTCGCACAGGCAGATGTGGCTGTCGCCATGAACACGGGGACTCAGCCTGCGAGGGAAGCGGCGAACATAATCGACCTTGACAGTAATCCTACAAAACTAATGGATATTGTTGAAATCGGAAAGCAGATACTTATAACCCGCGGAACGCTTACGACCTTTAGCATCGCAAATGATGTGTCGAAATATTTTGCCATCATACCTGCAGCTATGATGTCCATCTATCCACAACTGGATATTCTCAATATCATGCATCTTGCAAACCCGTACAGCGCCATTCTCTCGGCAGTTATTTTCAATGCCATAGTTATCCCTCTCCTGATACCGCTGGCGCTGCGGGGTGTCAAATACCGCCCGATGCCTGCTGAAAAGCTATTGATGTACAACCTTCTCATCTATGGACTCGGAGGGGTAATCGCGCCTTTCATAGGAATAAAAATTATTGATATTCTAATAAGCACGCTCATGCACTGAAGGAGAAAAATGAAAACCATAAAACCAGCACTAAAACTCTTCGCAATCCTGATGGTACTTACAGGTATCGTCTATCCTGTTGCAGTAACGGCACTGGCGCAGTTATTATTTCCGTACCAAGCAGGGGGAAGCCTTCTATATGATAGAAGCAACCTCACAGGTTCGGTTCTCATAGGGCAGCCTTTTTCAGACCCAAAATACTTCTGGTCTCGTCCTTCAGCAACAGGAGATACACCGTATAATCCCTTGGCTTCAGGAGGCTCCAACCTCGGGCCTACGAATAAGGTTTTGATAGAGCAAATTGCAAATCGAACAGAGCAACTGGAATCATCAGGCATCCAGGCTCCTGTACCATCAGACCTTGTGGAAGCTTCGGCAAGCGGTTTAGACCCTGACATAAGTGTGCAGTCCGCGTTGGTACAAATACCACGTGTTGCCAAGGCGCGCAATCTTTCAGAGGATATAGTACGTAAACTGGTGCTCGGACATGTCGAAGATAGGCAGTTCGGATTTTTGGGAGAGCAACGTATTAATGTCTTAAAATTAAATCTTGCTCTGGACAGCATGAAGTAAAATTTCAATGACAGACGAAGAAGAAAAAAGACCAGAGCCAGAATCTCTTCTGGAAATTGCCCAGCAGGAAGAAACAGCCAAGAAACGCGGAAAGCTGACGGTATATTTTGGCGCAGCACCAGGCGTTGGGAAAACCTTTTCGATGCTCTCAGACGCCAGATTGCGAAAAAAGGAGGGATTAGATGTCGTTGTCGGCTACGTTGAAACCCACGGCAGAATAGAGACAGAATCGCTTCTTTATGGTCTTGAAACGATACCCCTTAAAGTTACCGAATATAAAGGTGTTCGGATTTCAGAGATGAACCTCGATGCTGTTCTGGCGCGGCATCCAAAGATTGTACTTGTTGATGAATTAGCCCATACGAATACCCCGGGTTCCCGCCACTCCAAGCGCTACCAGGATGCAGAGGAGATTCTGAACGCTGGAATCGATGTCTATTCAACCCTGAACGTGCAGCATCTTGAAAGCCTAAACGACATCGTGTTCCGTATCACAGGAATTCGTGTCCATGAAACTATCCCTGATACTTTTCTCCAGCTTGCGGATGAAATCAAGCTCGTTGACCTTCCTCCTGAGGAACTGCTTAAAAGATTGAAAGAAGGGAAGGTTTATACAAAGGACATGGCAGAGAGCGCCGCGAAACGTTTCTTTAAGCCCGGGAATTTACTTGCGCTTCGTGAAATGTCGCTTCGTCTTGTAGCAGGCAGCGTGGATGAAAAAATGCTCCAGTACATGAGGGCGCATGCAATCGGAGGTCCCTGGTCTGCTACAGAGCGTATCCTTGTAGGGGTATTAGCCAGTCCCTATGCCGAGCAATTGGTTCGCTCAGCCTTTCGAGTAGCCTCTGAACTGGATGCCGAGTGGATTGCGCTCTATGTGGAAACTGCCCGGCATGCCCAGTTATCAGATAAGGAACAGGAGTGGCTTAAGAATGCCATGAGCCTTGCTGAAAAGCTGGGAGGACGTGTCGTCTGGGTCAAGGGGGATGATATCGCCGAGGAGATAGCACGCTATGCACAGAGTCATAACGTGACAAAGATCGTAATGGGTAAACCAAGGCGTTTTGGATTATTCCCTTCCCTGGCTCGAAAGATTATGGTACGTACAAAGGATATCGATATTTTCCTTTTTGCAGGCAAGAGCGAACAACCTATACCAAAGAGAAAAATAGGTATAATCAAACCCTTAAATTACGTCATAAGCGCACTTGCTGTAATTCTTGGCGCCATGTCAGGTTATCTTTTAAGGGATATTCTCGGTCAGATTAACTTACTGTTTTTAATGCTCTTGCCTGTTGTATTGATTGCACTTTTCCTTGGGCGTGGCTCGTCAGTCTTTGCAGCAATCCTAAGCGTTGCCATTTTTGATTATTTCTTCATCCCACCGGGTTTCAGCTTTGCTTCTCATGTAAGAAATCTTTTATCGTATCTCGTGTTTATTGGTTTTGCCTTTGTAATAAGCAATCTTGCATCCAAGCTTGATTTCAAGGTGCACCAGCTTCAACAGAGCGAGTCCAGAAATACAACTTTATATGAATTAAGCAGGGATCTGGTCACTGCTCGAAGTATCGAGGAGGTCTTGCACCGGATGATTCGTCATACAAGACAAATTTTCCCATGCGACATGGCAATTTTTCTCCCTGAAGATGAACAGGTTTCGGTCAGGGCTTCCACCGACAGCATTCAGATAAACCAGAAAGAACTCGGTGTAGCAACCTGGGTCTGGCTCAATGGCGAACCCGCAGGTATGGGGACGGATACGCTACCAGATGCATGGGCTTATTATCTTCCCATGAAAACAATAGATACCGTAAAGGGTGTTGCGGGATTCCATTTCGACAATCCTAAGCAGATTCTTACCCCTGAGAACAAGGTTGTACTTAATACCATTGCTCAACTTGGTGCTCTGGCGATTGAAAGAATTGGCTCTAAGGAATGAGAGTTCATGTTTAAACCAGGCGACATAATCAGTGGATATAAGATAATAAAGCCGCTGAGCAAGGGAGGATTCAGCCAGATATACAAAGCCAGCGATCCACAGGGTAATCCTGTGATACTCAAATTTCCTGATCCTTCCTTGATTGGTGACATAGCTACATACGAGCGATATCGCCGGGAGTTTGCGATCGGACAAAAGCTTGACCACCCGGCAATTCCTAAAGCGATTGCCCGTGTGGAAAGCCCAGAAGGTGAATTTCTTGTGTTAGAATACGTAGAGGGTAATTCGCTTCGCGCTTACATCAGCGACAACGCACCATTGTCATTGAAAGAGACGCTGTCCATCGCAGAGCAGCTTGCTGAGGTTCTGGATTATCTCCATGCCCATGGGGTTTATCATCGTGATATGAAACCAGAGAATATCATTATTGGTGATGGTAAAATACATATCCTTGACTTCGGCAGTGCCTTGCTTGAAGGTACAAGGCGTGTGACATGGAGATTTGGCGGAGATGCCTTTGGAACACCTGATTATATGGCACCTGAACAAATCCAGGGGAAACGTGGAGATGCGCGTACTGATATTTATGCACTTGGAATTATTCTATACGAGATGCTCACAGGGGCTGTGCCATTTCATGGAGATAATGCCCTTGCCGTGATGAACCAGCACCTCACGGCAAATCCCATCCCGCCACGCAAGCTTGTGCCGTCGATTCCGCTTGGAGTAGAAGCCATAATATTGAAGTCAATACGCCGCAATCCTGATGAGCGCTATCAGTCCGCAGGTACGCTCCTGCACGATTTGAAGAATTTCGAAAATCTCGATCTATCGCAATTCCAACTTGAGCCTGAACCAGCAGCTCGGGGAATGCTTACTGATCGTCAAATATGGGTGCGCAGTATCTTAGTGTTCATCGTTTTTCTGGCAGTTGCAGCATTAATTGTGCTGATTGTATATCTGATGAAGCACCGATAACTATTTCCAGACTTCATCCGTTCGCACCTTCGCCACCATTTCGACAGGCAGGACGAATATCTTCCCATCGCCAAACTTTCCTGTTCGACCGGCAGCTCGGATGGTCGAGATAATCGCATCGATCTCCTGGTCTTTTACCACAATCTCGAGCATGATTTTTGGCAGGGTATCGACTTCCACCTTTTTTCCTCTGTGTTCGAGGGTTATGCCCTTCTGCTCTCCTCTGCCTGTTATCTCAATGATGCTCATGGCAACGAAACCCTTCTCCTCAAGGGCTTTTTTTATGTTATCCATTCTTTCTGGACGAATTATCGCCTGTACCATCTTCATGTGATCATTCCTTTTGCATAAATGCTCATATACGTGCCACTAAACGTTGTAGGTGGTTATCAAACTTTTGGTTAAATTTATATATTATAAGATTCACAGTGGATAGCCGTATGCCTTTAGGCAAAGGAGGAAATATAATGACAACACCTGAAAAACTATTAGAGACCATAAAGGAAAAAAATGCGAAATAGGTATTGCAGCTCGTGTCGGGCGGTCTGAACTCGATCCTCTTGGGGGCTTCCTTGCCCTTCTCATACAC
>DAHXMQ010000009.1 GCA_027371625.1 Candidatus Methanoperedentaceae archaeon
TTTGCCACCTGCGGGTTGTACGGATGGAAAACCGCATTGGCAGGAACGAATACCTCGATGTCGTTCATCAAATCATGTCCCTTCACCCATTCAAGGATCGTGCGCTCTGCAAACGGCTGCGGCAGGAGAAGGGCGTCTGGATATAAAGCTGGAGAACTCTCGCTGAGCGATTCGTAGGTATCAGTGACCCGCTCTGCACCAAGAGGAATTCCGGCGAGGTTAACGCTGACCTCAGGCTGTTCTGCAAGGCAGCGCTCAAAACTTTCCATGATAGCTGAAATCCTCGCATTTGTCTCTGTGGCACCTTTTCCTGAGTATATGGATATGGCGCCAGCCGCTGCGCTCGGTCTTATGGCTGAGAATACGGGAATACCCACGCGGTCAAGGTCTGTGATATTGGCAATCCTCGTCACCCCGATTTTGGGGAGAAGCTTTGTTGTGTTGGCAAGCGTGGTTTCAGGGTCAAGTACGCGCTGCGTGCCTGCGAGGTATCTGATATTCGGGTCGATTGCTATTCTCATTTTTTGCAGTTCTTATTGGATAAGGGTTATATATCTTGCTATAGCCTTGCGATAAATATAATCTCAGGAAGGATATAATATAAGGAAGACCATAAGAAGGATGATTTTATGACGCTTGAATCAAGAATTTCAGAACTTGCAAGTGCAGCCAGACCCACCGTTGCAATAATCGGTCTTGGCGGGGCTGGCTGTAATATCGTTTCATGGATAGCGCAGAAGGAGATACTGGGAAGCAAGATAATCGCGGCAGATACAGACGCCATGCATTTATTGGGTACCAAAGCCGATGCGAAAGTACTCATGGGAGAAAAGATGTATCAGGGGAAAGGCTGCGGGGGCTTTGCTGAAAGGGGTATTGAAGCCGCCAGGGAGAGCATAAAGGAAATACAAAAAGAACTTGCTGCTTCAAACCTTGTATTCATAATAGCGGGTATGGGAGGCGGCTCAGGTACAGGCGCTGCCCCGGTCGTGGCTGAGGCAACCCGGGAAGCGGGAATTCTTACGATAGGATGCGTGATGCTGCCCTTCAGTTACGAGGTTTTGCGGCGCAAAAAAGGAATTTCAGGCATAAAAGCACTTGCTGCACAATGCGATTCCCTCGTAGTTATAGACAATTCAAGGCTCAGAGCAATTGCGGGCAGCCTTCCCCTTCGTGAGGGCTTTGCGGTTGCAAACGAGTTTGTGGGGAATTTTATCAAGAGCATAACTGAAACAATAACCCAGGCGAGCCTTGTGAACCTTGACTATTCAGACCTGCGCAGTGTGGTGGAGCGCGGGGGGATATCTGCAATCGGCATAGGCGATGCTGAAGGAGAAAACCGCATTGAGAAGGCGGTTGCGCAGGCGCTTTCCACGCCCCTTCTTGATGTACCCGATATCTCAGGTGCTTACGGCGTGCTGATACATATCGCGGGCGGTGAGGACATGACACTCGGAGAGGTCACGCAGGCAGGCGAGCTCATACTCCAGAAAGCGCCTGCTACAGGAAGAATCGTATGGGGTGCAAAGGTGGATGAATCCCTTGCAGGTCATGTCAAGGTGACTGCAGTGCTGACAGGTGTCGTGAGTCCGGATAAACTGACTTAGATGGAACTTGAACTTACAGAAAGGGTGGATAACCTCTGCGACTATACATATAATTTCACCTGGCAGAGCAATAAGCTCTGCCCTGAAACCATAATACCTTTCCAGAAAGCCACGCGTTATAAGTACAAAGACCTCGTGGATGAGTTAAGGAAAGGCGGAGAGGTCAGGATCAAAGGAAACACGGGAAAAATGCTGGGCTACAGCATGGGCGTTAATCTGGCACATTTCGGG
>DAHXMQ010000023.1 GCA_027371625.1 Candidatus Methanoperedentaceae archaeon
CTTCTTTGTGTACTTTGCGTTCTTCGCGGTTTTGCCGATATGAAACCCATGCAGCCGATGTTTCTAAAAAAACAAACCGCCGATAAACGCGGATGAACGCAGATTAATTGATTTTCCCCTCTATTTTTTCAGCAATCCCTCTTATGTGCTCGATATTATCAGCTTTATCTTTCTTGTATTTCGCACTTACTGCAGCAAAAACATTGTTTTTTAAAAAAAGAAGGTTGTATGTAGTGCCATCGCTTTGCTTTTTCTTTAGAATAACCGAGGCTTCACCTACAGTTTTTGCTTTTACAGGCCGTCCGTAATTGTTCTTCTTTAGATAATCCATGTCTGAATGATAAGCCCTGTTTGCCCCGTCGCTACTCTGGTATGTGGTAACCACCTGTATTATTATATCCTTCTTGTCCAGCAATAAACAGCTAAAGGTGCCCTCAGAAAATCCCCAGTTTTTCAATTCCTCTGTTGTGGCATAATTAAAGCACAGTTCAGGCTCTGTTGAAAGGGTGCATACATTTTCATATATTGTTTCCATGCCATCTCCGGCTTCCGCACGCGTGAGTGCGATATCAATCGATCTTGCCATATATGCAATAGATGTAAAAGCTGGATATGAAAGTATCGCTACCTTGCTATCGGCAGTGAAAAAGTAAACGTGCTGCCTTCTCCGTACCTGCTTTCAACCGTGATATTCCCCCCGTGCAACTCCACGAGCTGCTTTGTTATCGCAAGCCCCAGCCCTGTTCCGCCATATTTTCTGGTTATTCCAGAATCAAGCTGCTCGAATTTCCGGAAAAGCCTTGGTATATCCTCTTCCCTGATTCCAATGCCTGTATCCGAGACCGATATTTTCGCCATACCGCCTTCCTTTTTTGCCGATACTTTTATAATTCCACCTTCTTCCTTGCTGAATTTAAGGGCATTGCTGAGGAGGTTGAAAAGTATCTGCTTGAATTTCTGCCTGTCAGCCTCTATGACATTTAGAGCAGGGTCTAAATCTTTTTTCAGGACTATATGCTGGATTCTGGCTTTTTCTTTTATAAGATTAAGGCTATCGCTAATGATTTCTGGCACAGATACATTCTCGACAACAAGTTCAAGCTTTCCGGCTTCCATTTTTGCAAGGTCAAGGAGACTGTTGATGAGGGAAAGCAGGTGTTTGCCGTTTGCAAGAACACTATCCACATAGAACTCCTGTTTTTTATTCAGTTTCCCGAGCTCCTGTTCCCGGAGGAGTATTGAATAGCCTATGACAGAGGTCAGAGGCGTGCGCAGCTCATGGCTCATAATGGACAGGAACTCTGACCTTGCTTTGTTTGCACTTATCAGGCGCTCGTTTTCAAGCCTTATTTCTTCTGCTTTTTTGAACTGCGTAATATCGTCGATTGCGAGCAGGATCATATCCGCGGCGTCCTGCTGGAACCTGCTGGCATTGAGCAGCACTGTCTTTCTTCCTATGTTGGGAAACACATGTTCAACCTCGAAATCCTTGACATGGGAATTTTTGGGTATAACCTCCTCCAGCAATTCACGAAGCTTGGGGATGTCCCATGGGCGGTTTCCGATGTCGTAGAGCAATCTGTCTTTTGTCTCTTCTATCGAGACCTTGAACATCTTATAAAAAGCATGGTTTGCGGTTTTCACCCTCTGATTTGAGTCGAGGATTAACAGAGGTTCGGGTATTGTATCTACTATGCTCTCTGCATAGGTAAGTGCCTTCTGGATTGCCTGCTCTCTTAAAACGCGTTCTGTTGTGTCCATGCGCGAGAGCACAAGCCTGTCCACCCTGCCTCCTGCGTCCTTGACAGGCGTGAGCGTCCAGTCCCAGTAGGTGGTGCCTCTCCAGGGCTGGTCTGGAAACTCAAAGGGCATGGCTTTCCACTCCACAGCTTCTCCTGTATCTCTAACCCTTCAGATAATCATGGAAAATACAGGAACACATCTCGCTTACCTCGACTCGAATTTCAATTTCATAAGGGTG
>DAHXMQ010000030.1 GCA_027371625.1 Candidatus Methanoperedentaceae archaeon
TTTGTGGACGGACACCTTCGTAATAGTCCTGCGGTGAACAGTGCCAAAGTAAGTATAGTGGAAGAGGCGATAACGAGGGCGGGGAAAGTTGTGCCGATAAGGCAAACGGTGATAACGATACGAGGTAAAATTTAAGATTCAATAGTAAATAATAGAAAACTATTTAATAACTTCTGCTAATATCGAATTATGCGAGAATTTCTTGACCTTGATAAAAGGGACAGGGAGATGCTTTCCCTGCTGGAGCAAAATCCTGAAATGTCCCAGAATGAGATGGCTGAGAAGCTAAAAATATCCCAGCCCTCCGTGAGCGCCAGGGTTCACAAGCTCAAACAGAAAGGAGCGCTATCGCATGTCGTGGGCATGAATCTGAAGAAAGTCAACCTGTATATGGCAAAGGTTGATGTGATGGCTAAAAATACCTCTTCCGTGCTTGATATTTTCAAGGAATGCCCGTATTTCCTAAACGGTCTTATCGTGTCTGGTGAATACAACCTGTGTCTTTTTTTTGTGGGCGAGGAAAGTTGTGCCGATAAGGCAAACGGTGATAACGATACGAGGGGAGAAACAATAGCTTAACTGTTTCGAGACTACACACGCCACTTTCCGTAAAGAATAAATACAATTGTGCATTTTTGGATACATCCCTCACGATTGATTATTAATTAATCCCCGTATTTAAATACGGGGTCTTTCTCGGAGAAAAAATGAAGGAAATACGAATACATGGTCGCGGCGGGCAGGGTTCCGTAACAGCGGCTGAACTTTTAGCGGTAGCTGCCTTCGATGACGGGAAATACAGTCAGGCTTTCCCCGCGTTTGGCGTGGAAAGGCGAGGCGCCCCGGTCATGGCTTTCGTGCGCCTGAACGATAAACCCATTCGCCTGCGAAGCCAGATATACGAGCCAGACTACGTGATAGTCCAGGATGCCACTCTTATTGACGTGGTCAATGTCGCAGCCGGAGCTAAACCCGATGGTTTCATTCTTATCAACACAGAAAAAAAACCTGAATCCTTCAACCTGAATACCAAAGCCAGCGTAAAAACGCTTGATGCTACGAAACTTGCGATGGATATAATAGGGAAACCCATCGTAAATACCACGCTCGTAGGGGCGTTCGCAGGTGTGAGTGGGCTTATAAGACCCGAATCCATAAAAGATGCGGTCATAGAGCGCTTTCCAGGAAAAGTGGGGGAAAAGAATGTACAGGCATGAAGGAACGCCACGCTCCCGTTTTATTGACCTTTG
>DAHXMQ010000088.1 GCA_027371625.1 Candidatus Methanoperedentaceae archaeon
CTGTAAATATACTTGATGGTGATGAAAAGATATTATTCCAGAAAATCATAGACAACGACGGGATACTGCAGAGGGAGCTTGTTCTAGAGGCTGGTTTTTCCGAGCCCAAGGTTAGCAGGCTTCTTGACAGGCTTGAGCGAAGGGGATTGATAGTGCGCCAGAGGGACGGGATGGGAAACAGGGTATTGATAAGAGGATAGCTGCGGCTTGATTTCATTTTTTCAGAACTGCTTTCAGGCGATTTTGAAACTGTTTTCAATTGAATTTCAGAGAACCTTTAAATGCTCTTTCACCCAGTGACAAACCATGAACCACTGGAAAGCACTGGCACTGGTTATGATTGGCATGCTGGCTATCGTCATCGGAATAAGGTTAACCTTTATAGAGGCGCATGCAGCCCCGCTTAACGAAAGTCAGAGGTTTTTCGCAATCAACGCTGCCCGGAACGGATTGAGGGATGAAATTGGAAATAACAATTATAATGTCACCGTCCAGAACCACGAGTCGATAATATCCACAGCAGACGGGGATAAAAAGGTCGTCCGGGTTGTTTTCACCCGTGGAAATACAACTCTGACCGCGCTTGTCGATATGGACACAGGAAATGTTGTGCAAAAGACAAGGATGGAATCCAGCGGATGGATGACGGCTTACCAGAATCAAAAACATAGGCTCTGGGTTCACCAGCGTTTATTTAATCGGTGATATGATGGAAAATATAATGGAAATTCAGGATGCCTGGAAAGTCTATCGCATGGGCGAGTTTGATGTACCGGCACTTCAGGGAATAGACCTTGCTATAAAAGCAGGCGAGTTCGTAGCTATAACAGGACCGACCGGCTGCGGTAAGTCAACCATGCTGAACATGATAGGCTGCATGGATAAGCCAACGCGTGGAAAGATTTTGCTTGAAGGCAGGGATGTCTCGGAATACAAAAGCGACGAACTTGCACGGGTAAGAGGTAAGAAGATCGGATTCGTATTCCAGAATTTCAACCTGTATCCGACCCTTACAACAATAGCCAACATTCAGCTCCCGATGAGGATTCATGAATTTGATGAGAGTGAAATAGAGGAGGTTGCAAACAGATTACTGGCTACCGTGGGGCTGGCTGAACGAGGAAACCATTTCCCTGCCCAGTTATCAGGTGGGCAGCAGCAGAGGGTGGCGGTAGCAAGATCGCTTGCTACGAATCCTTCCATTCTCCTTGCTGACGAGCCGACGGGGAATCTTGATACAAAAGCAGGAGGCGAAATAATGGCGGTTTTCAAACGCTTGAATAGCGAAGGATTGACTATCGTAATGATAACGCACGACATGAAAATTGCAGGATATGCGGGAAGAATTGTGAAAATGCTTGATGGGAAAATAGTAGGTGAAACATGAAAAAAATAACTTTAGTATTGGCATTCGTATCTGTGGTATTGCTTACACAGGTTGCTTTTGCACAGTCTTATCTTGTGACAGAAGACGCACCTGTGTATCCAGGAGAGACGACATACGTCTATGTACCGGTATCGAATACAGGATTTGGCAACGGATTTCTGAATGATGTATCAGTCAGACTTCTGCCCAAGGATACTGCTTCCGCTAATGCAGTGACCATACTTGACGATACGTATTCGCTCGGAACTATAGAGAATTGGGGCGACCAGAGAACCGCAAGATTCAAGATTTACGTAAATCCCGATGCAGCCGAGGGCGATTATTATTTCAATGTGTTTATCACA
>DAHXMQ010000104.1 GCA_027371625.1 Candidatus Methanoperedentaceae archaeon
CGATTACTTTGAGAGTGGCATTAACATTCTTTGAGTTCTCTGTCATATCCTTTACATTGACATTTGTAGGCGTTACATTTGTAGGGGTTGTTTCCATTTTAATACCTTGCTTTTGATTTTAACTTCCTGCCTCCCCAAGAGTTTCATACGCATCTTTGAGTTAGTAGAAGTATAATTCAGATAGTTGGCGGTGATAATATAGTTTCTGTATGAACGCCTTAATAACAATCCAGGATATTTATGCGGTATCTAAGCAAAATCAAAAAATATAAATAGTCAACATACCTATGTTGACTCATGTTCCTGCCTGTAAATGATAAGCAGTTTGAGTTCTGGAGGCTAAGGCGCAGCGGTCTTCCTAATATAAATATAGCGCGCTTATTCGATATATCCAAACAGGCTGTATCCAGAGCGCTTCTGACCATGAACGAGCGGATAGAAAAGACGCTTCTTGAGATGGCAAGAGCAAACCAGATAGAGGTGGAGAGCATGAATGCTGAGCGGGGCATCCTGTTCGGCCGCTCGGTGCCGTTCAATGTCAATGCCATTATTTTCATCTCTGCAAAGCATGGGATGCAAGTGTGGTACGAGCATGAAGGAAACTGCGGCGCATGTAGCAGATATACGAAATGCATTGAGCTTCTGTGGGACTTTGCGGACGAGATGAAACTCAGGCTTGAAAAAACCGATAATCCCACGAAACTGGCAGATGAACTGTTTGAGAAATTGAAGAGATTAGCATGACAATAAACGTAACAGAAGTAATAAGAAAAATGATGGGATGGTGCCCGAATGCTACGTATGTAAACAAAAAGGAGGAAATATACATGGTATCGTATGAAGGAAAGTATATAGATAAAATAAAAGGCATGGGATTCAGGGGATTTCTTGGCGCTCTGCATCTGGTATTTGGTGTCTGGCTGGTATCGACTGCACTCTGGGTTCTGTCAAAGCGCGAGATTTTCCCGTGGTGGTTCATGAATTTAAACATAGTGGTATCAGGAATACTTCTTGCGATAGGCATACTATCGCTTTTGATTTTCTTAAATTTCGCAAAAAATGGCAATGTTCACAGGATACTGGCGCTTGTAAACATTGCCCTGCTAATCGCGGTTTCCCTGTACCTGAGCCAGTTTTTGGTCTCAACAGAGTTCGGTTTTTCTGACTTTCTTTACAAGCTCTATAATAACTACAGTTTTGGGGTCATGACCCTGTTGCTGTTCGCATTTATTGTAGCCTTCCCAAATGTCCTGACTTTACTCGGCAAACCGACTGGGGAGATGAAAAAAGGTTATCTCAGCGCTACTTTGTTAATACTTATTGTGCTGATTGCTTCACTTTGTGCTTATTATTTCTATCTGGGCAACCAAAAAAATTCAATGCTTGCCGAGGAATTTGGAGATATCAAGCTTTACAAAGATGCATCATGGGGAAGTGCATTTGGCTCTCTTGGCACGTATCCCTACTTCATAGATGCTGCAGGAGACACCACAGGTCATCCGATTTCAGAAAATACCTATGAGGCGATGCAGTTCTTAAGAAATAAAGAAGGAAATAAGGTTCTATCGTGGTGGGACTTTGAACTGGAAATCAAGGCTGCGGGCAAGGAACCTGTAATAAGCTATGCATCGCAGGCTATAAGGAATACGATAGCAAGACCCGAATCCCTTTATGATAAATTCGAACCAGATGAGAAGGTAGCTGATGTCTCCAGATTTTTCACCACCGATTCCGAGGACACTGCAAGGAGCATAGCTTTGAAATATGGAGCAGATACGGTGTATGTATCAAGGCAGAGATGGCATGATTTGTTTGGAGTTATGTTCTGGGCAGCTAATCCGGATTTCAACTTCCAGAACTATCCAGATATACGAACCCCTGGAGCCTTTGATAAAAAATTCTATGAGCCTTCGATGGCGTATAAATTCAACAGCGGTGCAGAATTCAAATATTTCGATAAGATATTCGAAAATAAGGATGTTATAATCTACCAGTTAAAAAAATAAATATGCAGTGTCATTCTATCAATACCACCTCAACCTCTTCACCTTTATCATAGCCCTCGACACTCTCGGGTATAATAACAAAACCATCTGCCTTCGAGACAGAACTCAATATCCCTGCTCCATGGATTGCAAGAGGAACAGCTCTACTCCCCGTATTTAAATACGGGGTCTCTAACTTAACTCTTGCAAACGTTTTAAATCCAATTCTCCCTGGTATTTTTTCAGACAATACAGCGCGAACAGTCCTTTCTTGCTCTTCAGGCAAGTGCCCAAGCTTTCGGAGTGCTGCCCTTGCAAAAAAGTAGAGCGCCACTAGACCTGCGACAGGATAGCCCGGCATGCACACCACTGGTTTCCCTTTTATTATACCAAGAGCGGTGGGCTTGCCAGGAGAGATGCCAATGCCATGGACAAGCAGATTGCCCAATGAGCCGATTACCGAAGGGACATAATCCCTCTTTCCTACGGACGTTCCCCCGCTGATAATAACCATATCTGCATCAAGGGCACGCTTGACAGCCTCCTTTATCTTTTCAGGGTCGTCTGTAACAATATCAAAAAGTTTTGTATCGCCTCCCCATTTCCTCATATAAAGTGAAGCCATCAAACCATTGGTTTCATAGACCTCACCTTCCCTTATTTCCTTTCCCCTTGCAACAAGCTCCTCGCCTGTGGGAATTATCGCCACGAGAGGCTTCCTGAAAACCGCTACACTTCCCATGCCAAGCGAGGCGAGAATAGCAATGTCGCATGGACGAAGCCTGTGTCCTTCCTTGAGAATAATATCGTCTTTCTGGATATCTTCGCCTATTTCTCCTACATTCTTCAGGGGATGTATCTGGGTGAATACCTCAACTTTCTCACTGTGCAAAACCGTGTCCTCAACCATCACAACCGCATCCGCACCTGCAGGCATGGGCGAGCCTGTATGTACACGAACACATGCGCCTTTTTCGATGCTTTTCCGAAGATTCAGAATCACAGGCGAACTGCTGCCTGCGCCAAGGGTATCAGAGGCTATGACCGCAAAACCATCCATGGCTGCACGGCGGTAGTGCGGCACGTTAATTGCTGCTTTTATATCACAGGCAAGAATCCTGCCGTCGCAATCCTCGATGGGCAGAATTTCTGTAGAGGAAAGAGGCTGGAAAGCATTCAAAAACAACTCCCTTGCCTCCTCTGCATTGCTCCTTTTCCTAAGCATCATCCACCTGACACCGGAGGGAAAATCGCAATCTCATCGTCCTGCTTTAGTTGTATGTCCAAGCTTGTAACATTCCTTCCATTTAAAAAAACATTAACGTAGTCTCTCAGGTTTCCATCCTTGAAAAGCATATTTGCCAATCCGGGGTATTTCCTGCACAATGTTAAAAGAACAGCTCTGACAGTTTCACCTTCCATTTTGAGTTCTTTTGTTTTTGTAAATTCCCTGAAATTAGCAAACAGCCTGACCTTTATTTCTGGCATCCTTCTCCTTTTTCCTTACCATAAATGCTATGAATATGTTTTACACATGTTATGCCGATGAATAAAAAAGACTTCGCTTTGTATCTTGTTTTTGCGCTCATAGTCGCCCTTGCGTTTTTCTTAAGGCTCTATCATCTCGATGAGAGGGTATTTCATCACGACGAATCGGCTGTTGGCTATTTTACATACAGGTTGTTCACCAGCGGCGTATATTCCTACGACCCTTCGTTTCACGGCCCTTTCATGTACTACGTAACAGCCGAGATGTTCAGGCACTTCGGGGATTCAGAATATTCAGCCCGTCTCCTTCCAGCCCTTCTTGGCGCTTCTATGCTTTTCCTGCTTATTCCTTTAAGAAGATATATCGGAAACGCAGGGATGGTAATCGGAGCCTTTTTCCTCGCGTTCTCGCCTTCCTTCCTTTATTACTCGCGGTTTTACAGGGAAGACATTTTTATTGCTCTCTTTAGCCTGCTGATGCTGGTATGCGCCGTTAAATATGCAGAAAAATGTGTTGAGGGACGGTATTCGAGCATAAGGATTTTTTATCTCATTTTGGGGGCAGTCTCGCTTGCCTCTATGGCAGCACTTAAGGAGAATGCATATATCGCAATGGCGCTGATAGTTTTATTTCTTGTTCTGACTTTTATAAGGGAAAAATGGTATAAAGGTTTTATCGACAAACTCAGAAAACTCGATAAAAAATTGCTTATTACTATAGGAGAGGCGGTACTCTTTGTTCTGGTTTTTCTAATTGTTTTTTCACTTTTTTATACAGGCAACTTTTTTGATTTTTACGGTATGAAAGCTGCTTTTGTAAAGGCTGTATCCCACTGGTACGAGATGCACGCTATACAGCGCATGGGAGGTCCATGGTTTTTCTATCTTCCTATAATAGCGCTTTATGAACTTCCAGTATTGATATTCGGTGCCCTTGGGATGGCACATTACAACGGATACTTCGGCAGGAAAATGGAAAAGATACTGATTGTAATAATTCTGTACTGGGTTGCCTTGGATATGATGTATATGGTCTCGAATATGCACCCGGAATTGAGCCGGTTTTTGCCAACCACTTATGTTGCAAGTTCTATTGCTATCTTTTTCCCGTTAGTACTCCTTGGAATTATATCAGTTTTGAAATCCCAGAATCTATTTTTCTCTTTTTTAACCTACTGGATGCTGACCAACCTGGCGATTTATTCGTATGTCCAGGAAAAGGTTCCCTGGCTTGTGCTGAATCCGCTTCTGCCTCTTATAATAATCGCCGCCGCTTATATAGGCGAGATTCTCCCACGATTAAAATTTAATTCGCGTGCCGGCGCTGCGGTAATCATTGTCCTTGTGATAAGTTCTTCATATTTTGCTTATTCAAGCATTTTCTTAAACTTTTATGATTTTACCAACCCGGCTGAACCTCTCATCCAGGCTGCACAGCCTCCTCAGAAGTTTTCATTGCTCCTTGAAAAAATAAACGAGATATCATCGCAATACCAGAATAAATCCACTGAAATCCAGGTTACCGATGTTGAAATGGAGACGCAGTTCCTGTGGTATCTGCGGCATTTCAGCAACGTAAAATGGAGGGTGAGCATAGACTCGGAACTGAATGCGCCGTTGATTGTTGTGCATGATTCGGATGATAAACATGAACCAGACATTGTGCAGCCGCGTCTTGGCAAGGATTACAGGAGGCTTAACAGCGCAAAGATGTCATGGTACTGGTTCAAACCCTCGGATATTACGCTGAATTACATCCTCTTCAGGAAGATGGACAGACCGCCGAGTGAGTATCGGGTGGTGCTTTTCTATAAACCGAGATATTAAATCCTTTTTATCAGGGCAGAAGGATTGGAAACTGTCGCCTCTTTTGCACCTTTTTCATTTAAACCTGCCCCCATTGCAACCCTGAATGCGGTTTCATCGGTGATCAGGTCTTCTGGCGCATGCGAATCCGTGTTTACTATAAGGTTAGCGCCAGTTTCCCTTGCAATCCTCGCCACATGCCCGTTGGTGCGGTTATGACCATTGCGCGAGGTTATCTCAAGGAAAATGCCTTTTTCTCTTGCAATTTCTGCATCCTCGCTTGTGATAAAGCCTGGATGAGCCAGAATATCGATATCCAGCGAAACTGCGGCATGATTGGTGCCTTCATGGACAGGCTCTATAGTTGTTTCCCCGTGCACCACGACTATCTCTGCCCCAAGTTTTCGTGCTTTCTCAACGAGCGCAGGCATTTTTGCAGGCGGAACATGGGTTAATTCCACGCCTGCAAAGAGCCTTATTTCATAGTCGTCCTCAAGCGATTTTATTTTCCTGATGCAGGAAAGCACATGCTCTATGTTGGTGTAATCAACATGGTCTGTAATCGCAAGCGCAGTATAGCCGCGGAAAACCGCGCGGCGCACAAGTTCGCTCGGGATAAGCTCTCCGTCGCTGAACGTGGAATGCGTGTGCAGGTCTATCATTTTCCTCTATTCTTATTTATCCTCTGTGCGATCTGTTTTGCAATAATGGATTTAGGGGCTTTCTTATCCACAAGCACCCTGCCGCTCACCACCCACCAGGACTTCGGATGGGCTTTATCAGCCTCGACTACGGGATTCAGGTTCAATTCCTGCGCAGCCTTTTCAATCTCCTTTAAAGCAGGCGACTTCACAGCGTCCTTCATGGAAAGGAGCCTGCCTTCAGCCCTTGATTTTGTGGCATCGATATACAAAGGCCAGATAACAAGCTTATTCTTTTCCTTTAACATTGCTTCCTTTTTTCTTTTTAAAACTAATAATACTTTCTAAAAAATCAAAAAAGAGCCTTAGTTCAATTCCATCCTCTCGCCTGTCGCCATGAAAACCACATTCTCGCAGAGGTTTGTTATGTGGTCTCCTATCCTCTCAAGATACCTTGCCACAAAGGTCAGATGCTGGGCGCCGGTTATCTTTTTCGGGTCTTCGATCATGATCATAATCAGTTCCCTTCTTATCTGGTCAAAGAGCGCATCAACCTCATCATCCCGCTTCGCGACCTGTTTTGCAAGCTCTGCATCCTTGTTTTCAAGGGC
>DAHXMQ010000120.1 GCA_027371625.1 Candidatus Methanoperedentaceae archaeon
TCACTGAGTTTTTGCAAAAACACGCACTCGTTTTCAAACACCGCTATACTCATAAGCGACAACAGCGCATCATTCACGTGCGTTAAATAATGGTACGCAAACGCTGCTGCCTGAGGCTTTAACTCAAACAGCTCCTTAATATGCTCAACCAGAGCAGCAACAGTTGCCTTATTCTTCGTGGCAGCCATTTTGCTAACTGCACCATCTACCTTATCCCTCTTTGCAAACACCATCCGCCTGATATATATGGTGAATGCATCTTTGAGGTCAAGCGCTAAACGCGTCCCGCTATCCGGTCCCCTGACAGCTGCTATGACATTATAAAATTCAGCAGCATTAAGCTTCATTAACTCTCTCCTCAGATTCCACTTTGCCAACATCTGTGTATCAAACATCTTAACACCTCAAAGATACTTAGTAAGGTTGCTGCTTTTAAAGGCAGCAATCAACCCCTCAGCCTGCTTAAGCAGAAACGCACACTCATTATGGTACGCTTGTATATCGCGAAGAGCAATAATAGCAGCACGGACATGCTCCAGGTAATGCCATACGTAAACATTCTGCGGTGATTGGTCATCAATAAGCGCCTGCCTTATCACTGCAACAGATTTCAGCACATCTGCGCGTTCTGACAGCGCACTCCTATGGCTTATGGTATAGCCAAACCTAACATCGTCATAAACAGCCATGCGCCTGATATGAGCAGTAAACACCCACTTGAGTGCCCCACCAATTTCAGTCCTGCCGTCCGGTCCCCTCAGCGCTGCCATAACGTCATAAAATGCACCAGCACTAAGCTTCATTAGCTCTCTCCTCAGGTTCAGCTTATCCATCAATTCCGTATCAAACACTTGCAACCACCTTACTTAAGTAAAGGCATAAGAGTATAAAAAGTTATCGCTTCTTATTGCCCAGCGTCAACACACTTTTTAACATCAGCCAGTACAGCGCGAATATTATCGCCACAAAAACCAGCGTCTCAACATCACTCATCTGAATCACCTCGCATACATAACTTCCACACCGTCTTTAGTGGTAAACACAACCTTAGCCCGCTCACCCAAATATTCCACCATTGCTTCAAAACAAGGAGCAAAAATATGGGCAGCAATATAGTAATGCTCATATTTTTCTATGAGCTCCCGCGACAGCAGACACTCACACCCCTCACAGTCAATTTTCAGCACGTCTGCTGGCACATATTCGCCATTCCAAGCGCCATGGTACTCAATGCGGTCATCAAACAGCAGCGGCTCATCGCGCGTATATACAATCACCTTTTTGGCGCCATGCCTCAAAAACCATACCGCTGACGAACCAAAATCACCGCCAATGTCAAGCACCACTTTACCGTTAACGTCTATGCTCACATACGACTGGCTATACTCCTCCCAATAACTCGCTGATTCAGGTTTTACCATCTTTTTATCCTCTGGCATATCATACACCTCAACGTCACATAACCCAAGCTGCCCGGCATAAAGGACCTGCTGCCACCCCATGCCGCGGATAACCTTGCAAAACTCAAGCATTTCCCATACCCTGTTTGGAACATATTGCCCACTGGGGAAATATCTTTTCAAGTCCGCCGTACGCATCAGCCAGTTCTGGTCAAGCCATAAATACGCCGGCAGCACAAAAAACTCCTGCTGCGGCAATTTTTCCAGTGCATTCGCCATGCCATAATCGCACGTAAGCAATTTATTGAACTCCACACTGTATACAGCAGCACCAACAACCAGCGGCACGTTAGCATCCTGGGCAGTTATATAACCAACCATGCTGCTTAGCGTACCAGGCATCAAATACACGTCGTCATCTATCATGTATATGAGGTCCATTCCATCAGCTATTGCCGCGTTGATAAGCCGATTGCGCACCTCCACAAGCCGGCTTATGTGCTGGTTTACCCAATTCCCCCTGTCATTGATTGCGCCTGGTTCTTTCTCGACCTCAGTATATATCTTGTAGTCAACGCCACGCAACTCCGCAAGCTGCCTGCTAAAATTTTGCCAGAACCTTTTTATGTAATACAGCTCTGGCACCACTATGCCAAGCTTTATTGTGCTATTACGCATCTGCACCACCCAACTTCCCAGCCTCTATTGCAGCAACTTCCTTCTCTGCCTCCTCAATGTATTTTTCAACTAAATCGCTGTAAGGGTCATAATAAACCCGCAAACTATCCCATTTCTCCTTAACTTGCACTGCCTTGGTCCAATCAGCAATCAGCCCGGCAGCCCTCGCTGCTTCCACTTGCCTGCCAAGCTTATCCAGCGGTCCGTACCAGGCATCAGGGCACTCTATGCCGAACACCATAAGGTCCCAGATAAACCCATTGGAATCAACCGGGTTATCACTAACGCTATAAAACTTATATTTTTTCTGCAAATCACGTACGCTCATTTAATTCACCTTTTATGAGGTTAAGTTTCCGCAGTAGCAGATATTCCAGGATGCAGCCTACCGCAACACCCACATCAAAGCCAACCAACACAAGATACGTCATTAAATTATCCGCCTCCGTATACATAAACAACTTCGTTATCTTTGAGCTCCCTAATTTTATCTGCGAGGCAATGGCTATCAGAGCTGCCACAATCATCGGTGAAATCATGATACGACAGCTGCTGGTCAGATGCAATCAGCTTCAACGCCTCTTTCTTGTTTTTTGCTTTCACCACGATAAGCCCAGGTGTATAATCCAGCAGTACGTCCTCAACAACAAACGTTTTCATTGGAACACCATCTCTTTTTTCGTTGCTAACCGTACCGTTGATACCCTTATTCTGCTGTCCGCAAATTCTTTATTGAGTTCAAATTCCCATATTCTGTAGTCATCCTTTGGAAATTTGATTCCGTTTTCAAAAACCTTATCTCCAACCATAACACGACCACCAACAAAAAACTTGTCAGCATGCTCATCATCAAACAACCCAATGAGACGACGCGTTTTATAATCAACCACTACATAAATTTTATTCACCGCCATCAGAACCCTGCCTCCTTGCCCTCTATCTTATGGATAAACACTGCATAATATTTGCCACGCCGTTCACCTGAAGCTAACACATCCTTGGCAATATACAATAACCTGTAGCCAGCAGTATTCATGCCTGCAACAACACTATACCCAAGCCCGTATTCATTAAGATAGACATGCACACGCGAAAATCCCAGGTAATTATCAGAATAATCCATATTCCATAAGTACCCCTGCAGAGCATCCAGCTTCTCCATAATTTCCTTTTCTGCTGCAATCTTATCTGTCATCTTTCCCCACAGCACCTTCCCCCCGTCCTGGAATCGTGACCTCTCCTCTCACTCATCCTCCCCACCCGAATAAATGCTGCACCCCTAAAACTTGCGCCATAGATAACTGATGTCCAGTCGTTGCCCCACCCAGCGTTAGACGCTGTTTTTTTTTTCGATTTTTCTCGGGTGTGCTAATCACCAGCCACATTTTGGCTCCATTATTAGGAAAATTCTATAAAAGTCCCTCAATATAATTAGCCAGGGAAAGGTTTATTAAGCCAGGGAGGATAGGGAAAGGAGAGTGGGGAAAGATGACAGAATATAGATGTTTAGGTTGTGGGACAAAATTAACGATAGGCGAGGTATGCTATAAATGCCTTTATAACGGCATTGCTATAACTGAAATATATTCGAAGACTGGAAAGACTAAAGTAATTGGGGCTGATGGGAAGGAGTATGTTATTCATTTTG
>DAHXMQ010000132.1 GCA_027371625.1 Candidatus Methanoperedentaceae archaeon
GTCTCAACTCCTATAATATTTGCTCTACATTATAGAAGTTTCAACAAAATTGATTACACTCCCGATTATATGTTTCTAAAGTCATTTTGCAGAGCTTATTTTTGAAATTTCTCGAAGCACCGAAGCGCCCCTTTCAGTCAAGCGGTAATGGATAAAACTTCTCTTTCCCATTTTAACCGATACGGTCTCAATAAGATTCGCCCTTTCAAGCTCTCTCAAACGAATCGTTCTGGTTTTTTCGTTCTTACATGCATCGGATAAATCCACAAAACGCTTTGGCTGCTCGGAAAGGGATTCCATGATGTCGAGAATATACTGCTTCCCCACAAGCTGAATAATGCTCCTCAGTTCTTCCTTTACCATGATATTGCAAACTGTTAAAAGGGATAGAACAAAATTTCCGATAGGAATGTATGGAAGACTTTGGCATTTATCGCAACAGCACCCGCACGTTCTATCTGAGGAACAGCAACAGTGCAGGACCTGCTGACATAACTGCGCAGTTTGGTCCTGGAGGAAGCGACTTCCTGCCTCTGGTTGGCCACTGGTGAGGTGATAGACTGTCCGATGGACATAAAAATAATACATATGGTTTGCGAGACAGAGATAAACTTGTGTTCGCAGTCTCCTCACCTTTGTTATGCTGATAGGAATACAAACAATACTTTTATTAATAGTAAAACTAAAATCCTCGGTTATGAAAATAATAATTCTTGCAATTCTTGTGGTATCAGCACTTTTCGCAGGGTGCGTGGAGAATCCTTTTAAGGGCAAGGATGTCGCTTTTGACCTCAAGTCAGCCGAGCTTACGATGAAGGATAATGAGACCTCAAGCGTCATGATACATGTAGCCAACAACGGTAAATCCATCATACATCCTGTCGTCAACTTCAGCATGAACTCTTCGGACAAGCCTTATCTGAATTTCAGCCCTGAAACTTACGACATCGGAAACCTGCGCCCTGGCGAGGACTCGGGATACAGGATTGTTGACTTACAAGCGCATGTTGCGGCAGGCATAGAGGCAAAATATCAGGTGATGGCACAGGTTTCAAATAATGGAACGGTGGTTAATAGCAAGGATATTCTCATAACGGTAACGAGGTAATATGCAGGAGTTAAGCGCAAGATTGAAGCAGCTTGAAACAGGATACAGCGGCAAGGATTTCAGGGCTATCGTCGATGCTGTGAAAAAGGAGAGGATTTTAGACGATGAACTGCTGAGGCAGATAGAAAACATAAGCCGTCGAAGGTTCATGGAGAAGGTCTCTTTCACGCTCAGCATCCCTGCAGGAAATTTGCTGGCTGGCGTAATCACAGTTGCTGCCCTGATTCTTGCTTTCATGGCAGGCTCGAACTGGATCCTCTATATATGCGCAATTATACTGCTTGCAACACTGCACCCGCTCTCACATTATGTGACAGGAAGTCTTTTTAATATCAGGTTCACGCACTTCTATCTCGATGGTCCGGCGAGATTCGAGCCCACGCTTCGGATAGATTATCTCTCTTACCTTAAGGCTTCTGGCAGGAAAAGGGCGCTCATGCATGCTTCGGGTGTTGTCGGGACGGTTATTGCACCGCTTATTGTGGCACTTATTGCTTTGAGTAAAGGCGCTGACGGTGCAGCTTTAAAGCTCTTTATCCTGTTTTTGCTGCTTGTAGTCTTTGAACTCCTGACATCTACAAAGAGCGGGGATTTGATGCGCGCAACGAGGGAATATAGGTACAGGTAATGCAGAATAGGATTTGGCATTGACAGAAAATCAACTAAGCACAGCGAACCCGTGAATTTTGAAATCATCATCAAAAGTAAAAGCAGTCTTCAAATCAAGCCTCTCCATTATCATAAAACTCAAACAATCTGTTAAATCAATTCGTTGGTCATTATATTTTCGAAAATACCTGATTGCTTTATCCCAGTCTGCTTCAGAAACAGGTTCCACTACCAGCAGTTTGCTGTTTAAAATATTATCAAGTTCTTCAATAGCCTTTTTCTTGCTGATCCTTTTTGTGACTCCGTCGATGTATTCGGCTAAAATATTTTTGCCAATAACAAACCTTGCGCCCTTAGACACCTGTTCCTTTAGATACGCCTTTGCCCTGTTGTAGTTCTTATCCTTTTCATCGCTCAATGCAATGAGACCGCTTGTGTCGAGAAAAATCCTCATCTACTCTCTCCAGTCGTCTCTTTCGCTCCAGTTGCCTTCTTTTGTCTTGAAAGAGCCCACGATACCGAAAAGTGAATCCTTCATTATCTCCCCTTCATGCTTCTTGAGATACTCCTTGATGGCTTCCTGTATCGTTTCCTTCAGAGATTTCTTCTTTACATCAGAAAGATGTCTGAGATGGTCATATGTAACCATATCGATGCTGGTCTGAATGTGTTTTATTTCTGTCATTTGAATTCAATTTACATGAATGTTTTAATTACATATAAACATTTCTTAACATTCAGATGAAAAATAAAGGAAGCTTCACGCAAGCTTGCTCCTCACCTTCTCATAAAAACCGCCTTCTCTTGTCTTAACAAACCTCGCAGGCTTGTCCGCCTTTGTGATGAGTATCTTATCGCTCTCGCTTATCTTCCTTGAGTACTGCCCGTCTATCACGATTACCGCCTCCTTTTTCGGCAGGGTTAATTCCACCCTTATCTCGCTCCTTGCAGGCACAACCCATGGGCGCGCGGATAACTTGAAAGGCGCAAGCGGCACAATCACAGTTCCATCGACGTGAGGATCCACTATCGGTCCTCCTGCGCTCATGGCATAGGCTGTCGAACCCGTAGAAGTGGCGAACACCACGCCGTCGGCACGAAGTTCCTCAAGCCTGCTTTTATCTATGAAAATCTTATAAGAAAGCATCTTGGCAGGGCTTGCGGTGATGATTACCACTTCATTGGTCGCGGGTGGCAGTTTTTCATCATTGATTTTGATTGAGAGGCGGGAGCGCTCCTCGGCTTCGAAGCCTGAAAGAACTTTATCAATAACCTCAAGTGCGTTTTCAGGAGCCACGTCCACAAGAAAGCCGATGGTTCCCATGTTAATCCCCAGCACAGGAAGCGGGTCATCCATTTTCTGAATGCCCCGAAGCACAGTCCCGTCACCTCCTATGGAAATGATGAATTCTGCGCCTTCTCTTCTCATCTGCGCCATCTGCGTGCCTTTTTCATTGATTTTTTCAGCGGTTCTTGTATCTATCAGCACGATGGCTTTTGATTTCAGGTGAGCCACAATATCCCTGACGAGGGCGAGCACGTCATCCCTGTCGCATCTTGAGATTATCCCGATTTTTTTCATGAGCACCTACACAAGTTCAAGCAATTTATCATGGGCAGCGCCGTTGCTGGCAACCATATTCACCCTCTTTTTCACATCAAGCGGGGTAGAAAGCGGTTTTCCTTTTCCGTCCGTTACCCTGCCTCCCGCTTCCTCCACTATCAGTTTCGAAGCCGCTATATCAGTAACACGAAGCATGCTTCGCATATCGATAAAGGCATCGAAAATCCCGGAAGCAATGTAGCAGAGTTCAAGTGCCGCACACCCGAATACCCTCACCCTTCTCACATTGTGGTTATTGATGGCGGCTGTATGAGGGCGGTTGTATGAAATCACGCTGAGAAGGGATAGCTCGGAAAGATAGGAGACATGCATTCTAATCCCCTTATTCCCCGTATTTAAATACGGGGTCTCATGCAGGGTCTTTAAGAATGCACCCTTACCTTTCTCTGCTGTATATATATCCCCGTTAACAAGGTTTCTCACGTATCCATACCTGATGTCGGATAAATCAGAGTTTCCGATTGCAACAGGCACGCAGAAAAAAGGGATGTTGTTTACAGCATTGAAGGTGCCGTCTATCGGGTCAAGCACGAATGTAAACTCAGGTTTGTTTCCGATTACTTTCTCACCCAGTTCCTCGCTCACAAGCCTCATCGACCTTCCGTCTGCCTCAAGTACGGATAGGGCTGCATTCTCAGCCACTTCATCTATTTTTTCAGTTGGCGTCCCATCTGCGCCGATGCGAAGGGTCACGCCAGCTTCTGGTTTTCCCACAAGTTCAGAAACAGCCTCCTGGATAGCCTCTGCAACATCATTGCACAGTTCATAAAATTGTGATGTCATTTTCAGGCTTTTTAGGCTGCGAACAGTAAAAAGCTTTATCTATGGCAATTTCCTGTGCTTCAGGATATATTCTGATTGTCTCTTCTTTATCTGCATATATTCCACATCAGAGAGACCCCTTGCCACGAGCGCCCCGTCACGAAGGAAGCAGGGCTTGGTGATCTTGCAGCACCATGTCATGCTCCCAAAACACGTACCTTCCCCGTATTCGATTGGTGTGTTTCTTGCAAAATCGGTTTTGAGCTTCATGAATTCTTTTGCACTTATTCCAGCCTGTTTCAGAGCGCCGTGCAAGGCGCAGGGTTTTACAGGGAGACAGCAGAAGGCAAGCGCCCTCAGGTCACCTCCTGCACAGATATGCTTCGGCGCGTTATACCAGCCTGTCATAGCCTGGAAGGAAGAGACTTCAAATACGAGCTGGTCGATGATTCCGGGATTTGCAAGTGCGGCTCGTGCAACCGATACCATGTCAGCCCCGTGCGAGAACTTCTCCTTTGCGCTTTCAAAATCCACAACCGAGTTGTTGCCGATGATGAATAAACCCGTTGAATTGCGAACACGTCTTATGACCCCGATATCAACACCTTCGGGAGACATGGCGTCTATGTGGATAATATCTGCGCCAGCCTTCTCGATAGCCCTTGCGAGTTCAGCATCATTCACCACATTTGCCCTTGTTTTAACCGAGAGCACCACTCCTGTCTTTTTTATCTCCTTTATGTAATCGCAAAGCCTTTTCGTATCTTTTAACAGCGCTTCCCCTGCACCGAGTTCCGTCATTTCAGGCTGCCTGCAGTGGGCGTTTATTTCAAGTATGGCACCGGATTTTTTAGCCAGATTTGCCGCATCGACGTAAGGCTCAAGCGATGCGGCTCTTACATTAATCGCCATTGTGGTTAATCCTTTTGTGGCTTCAAGCTCGTCTTTCAGGAATTCCATGGGTTCTTCGGATACGAATTCAGACCTTCCGCGGGCTATTTCTTTCCTTGCAGCATCATTTGTCTGCTTATCCAGATTATAGCCGCCCAGGATAACCAGTCCTGCATCCCTGAATCTGGAGGCAAACTTACTGTCGGTTATTCCAGCCATGGAAGCAAGAACGATGGGGTTCTTAGGGGATGCGTACCCGATTTTAATGTCAAATAAACTTTCCATTAAAACAGTTCCTCTTTTTTTTGCCTTCTGTTATCTGAATCTTTATGAACCTTACGCTGAAACGATTTCATAAGCTTTTTATATCAATAATCCTTTTTGAAGCCAAAATTACAGGAGGTCAAAGGTCTTGGATGAAATTTTTGATAACTACTTACCTGTAGTGCTTCTCACGATTATCGGCGTTGTATTCGTGGCAATCTCTTTATTCATGTCAAGGATGGTAAGACCAAGCGATAAGACAAGGGAAAAACTATCCACATACGAATGCGCAGAAGTGCCGATAGGCGATGCACGAGTACATTATAACATCCAGTATTATCTGCTTGTGATTGTTTTCCTGATATTCGATGTGGAGGTTCTTTTCTTATACCCATGGGCTGTACAGTTCAAAAAACTTGGGGCTCTTGGTTTCTTTGAGATGGTTATCTTTATCGAAGTCCTCGTCATCGGTCTGGCTTATGCATGGAGAAAGGAGGCTTTAGAGTGGATCCAGTAACCATCGACACCACAAAAATCAAACCTGTAGCGAGGAAGCCTCCCACGACTGCGCTTGAGAAACTGGAAGATACAGGTATGGTAGGCACACTCCTTGCCGCAAGAGAAAGAAAGGGAACGATTCTTCTGACAACAGTTGATCAGGTAATTAATTGGGGACGCCTGAGCTCTCTCTGGCCAGTACAATCAGGTCTTGCCTGCTGCGCTATTGAAATGATGGGAGTCGTCATGGCGCATCATGATATTGCGCGATTCGGTATGGAAATATTTCGAGCCAGCCCGAGGCAGGCAGACCTTATGTTCGTTGCAGGCACCGTGACAAAAAGAATGGCGCCGCGCGTGAAGCAACTGTATGAGATGATGCCAGACCCCAAATGGGTGATCTCAGTCGGCAGTTGCGCAAACACAGGCGGTCCTTATCATGAATCGTACTCGGTCTTAAAAGGCGTGGATTTAATCATACCTGTCGATGTGTATATCCCGGGCTGTCCTCCCAGACCAGAGGCATGGATATACGCGGTTATTCAGCTTCGTGAGAAAATCAAGAATGAAGGTTACGGTGCGAAATGGGCGCTTATCACCCCGATTTTTTTCATCCTCATGAGGAATATTTCATTATCGTTGATCAACTGCTCGTAATCTACTATTCGCTTTTCCATGTCATC
>DAHXMQ010000133.1 GCA_027371625.1 Candidatus Methanoperedentaceae archaeon
CTGTACTCGGCAGTGATGCGGTTGGGCTTGAAAAGTTCGTAAACAGGTTAACTGTTGCACTGGCATTGGTGCCGTTGGTCAGGTTAATGTAGTTCGTATTTACGCCAACTATCGTCAAATTGGCAATGGTACCTGCAGTCAAGCCTTCGGGCTGACTTGTAAGTGTTTGATTTGAATATTGATAAATCTGGAAGGTGTTGGCTATGCTGCTCAGTACACTCATGCTCGCGCTCGTACCGTTGGTACCAGTAAAATTGCTGGTATTGGTAGTCAAAGTAATTGTATATGCTCCGCTTACATTAGCTCTGACATTAGGAACTTCTAGATAAGCAGTCGTGCCTGCTTGCGTCGCATTCACAGCGGTATTATTATTTCCCTCGAGCTGAATATTGATATGCGAAGTAGTAATGTTACCGCTCCAGCAGCCGAAGCCAGTTATTGCTGATGTATTTCGGAACACTAAATTAGATTGTGGTAAACACCCATCCGTTATATTAATAAATTGCCAGTTGCTCGGGAGAGTTATATTGTAGGATGTAGTTGCATTAACTGTATCATTTATTGTAAAATTCAGCGTATAGTTTCCACCTGCTTCCATGCTTGAAACATTACTGCTGAATGTTATTGTCGCGCCCGCCGGCACCACCACAATCCCGAAAAGCAGCAGTGCCAGAAGCACGGTTGTTATATTTTTAAAGCTATTCAATTTTTTAGTCATAATTATTTCTTTCCTCCTTTTTCTAAAGAGCCTCCTTCTAATCATTTTGAGTGAAACAACCGCAGCCCCATAAGAAGCCACACCAGCCGAACCGTTCACCATCGAACTATCAGCAATCAGGTCGCGCCACCCGTCATACGATACTTCATTATCTATACATCCGTGCATATATTAAAGTATTTTGGTAATCGGCATTATCCCGATTATAATATGCCTCAGTATAGAATTACATCCTAAACTGTTTCCTCCTACCCATCATTTCTGATGAGTATTTTTGTATGTTCTAATACTTCCACTATATTAAATCCTTTGTGGTCAAAACATGAATGCATGGGTACAATTGACGAATCGGAGTTCGCTTATAGTCGAATTACCTTTCAGTTAGCCTCTCAAGGATTTTCTCAAGGCGCTGGTTATGTACTCTCTGCTCGGCTACAAAAGAACTTAATACGGCAGTATCAGCCTTAATATCCGTCAATAAATCGTTTCCTTTATCCAGCTTTCTTCCAATATCAATATCATCGTCTGTAAATAACCTTGAGAACATCTCCGGAAGATCAATAAAGGGCATTTCTTGCTTTTTAATATCCCTGATTACCGTTATGTTGTAGCACTTCTGCATGATTTCCTCCGGGCCTATGAATACTTATATAATACCCATGCTTAAAGGTTCTGTTTGTTGGTGACAGTTTCAATTCGTTTTGATGAATAAAATTGGATATGCATGAATCGTCATGTTAATTGAAGAGTCGTTGCACAGCATTATCAATCTCTGCTTTGCGGTCTTTGCGCCCTTTGCGGTGAGTTGTCGATAACCGTAAACCGCAAAGAACGCGAAGTACGCAAAGAGATAAAAACCTGCCAACACGTAATGTAATGGTCTCGAAAATAGACTCGCTTGACCTGAATCTGTGTTCACTTATAGTTGACCCCCAATCGTTTCGTTGGTTAAGGGGTTTGACTGGCTTGATACGTATCGTTTTCCAGAATTACTCCTAATCAATGGCACATGTAGCGACTATGCGAACACCTTGGCTTCGATCTTGGCGAGGGTTATCTTCATCTGCGCGATTTCCCTGCTCAGTTCCTCGTACCTGTCCTGAAACTTATCCGCAATCTCTCCGGTATTGTTCTTGATTTCCGAGGTGTCTTCCCTGATGGCAGGAATCAAAGAGGTGTTCTCCTCTATATTTGGTATTTTAGATGCATCCTGCCGTATTTGGGCGGTATCATCCTTCACACTTCTTAAAACATCTATCGTTACATCCTGCTTCTCCAGCATACGATCCTGCTTCTCCAGCATCTTCGAAAGTATCGGTATGCCTTTCCCCCATTGTTCCATCTGGAATGCCTGCATACATCGCTCGATCGGCGGAACTGTATTCCTGTACTCCTCAAAAGAGATATTATTCACCACTGCCTCATCAGGTTTAACAGTACCTGTATAAGTTTTGAACTCCTCCAGACATTCTTCATCTCCCTCTATAACCGCAAAAACAGCCTGAGTTCCCTTAACAAAACTATTGAAAACATTAAAATTATTAACTCCGAGTGAGAGGGCTTTGTTCACAAGCATCACACGAAAACCAACGCCGTGAACCTTACTGCCTGTGATAATTATTTTCAATTTCATACTAATCCTACCTTTTCACTGCATTGCTTTTAAATCTTTCGTGGTCGGTGGTAGAAATATGCATGCATTGGCACAATCTGACGAATCGGGGTTCACTATGGAGAACTTTGTTAATTTGATTTTCATAGATTTAAGAATTTATTTCTCAGCTAATTTTTCAAGGATTTTCTCGAGGCGCTGGTTATGCTCTTTCATCCACTGATTATGATCATCCATTTTTACTAAATGTTCTTTCATCCATTGATTATGATCATCAAGACGCTTATTATGTTCTCTTTGCTTTTTATTATGTTCTCTTTGCTCTTTATTATGCTCTCTCTGCTCGATAACAAAAGAACTTAATACGGCAGTATCAGCCTTAATATCCGTCAATAAATCGTTTCCTTTATCCAGCTTTCTTCCAATATCAATATCATCGTCTGTAAATAACCTTGAGAACATCTCGGGAAGATCAATAAAGGGCATTTCTTGTTTTTTAATATCCCTGATTACCGCACCCCTCTGTTCTCCTCGGGTCCTTATCTCATGGAAAAAATCTCCGATGATGTCATCTTCGCCACAGCATAGAATTCTAACGCTGCCGTTCTTGGCATTAAAAACCAGACCATTTAACTCAAGCAGCCTGCCAGCATATTCTACAACAGACCTGAAACCGATATCCTGGACTTTTCCAGTTACCGTTATGTTGTAGCACTTCTGCATGATTTCCTCCGAGTCTATGAATACTTATATAATACCCATGCTTAAAGGTTCTGTTTGTTGGTGACAGTTTCAATTCGTTTTGGTGAATAAAATTGGATATGCATGAAATCATCATGTTAACTGAAGAGTAGTTGCACAGCATTATCAATCTCTGCTTTGCGGTCTTTGCGCCCTTTGCGGTGAGCTGTCTATATCTTAAACCGCGAAGAACGCAAAGTACGCAAAGAAATAAAGATCTGCCAACACCTGATGTGTTGTGGTATGAATGTGAACCCAGAGTTGGTACAAGTTCGCTGTGATTTTGAATAAGCCAGAGCTTCGTATATGAAATTTTTGGCATTTGAGCTTTTAGAGCTTACCTTTAATTTTTAAGCTAACTTATTAAGTTTGCTTTAGGCTCACTTGCTTCTGGAGCATATCTGCGCCAGAATTTAATATTAGGATGTGATAATAATGTGAACTATCTTTCAGCCAGCTTTTCAAGAATTTTCTCAAGGCGCTGGTTATGCTCCTTCATCCACTGATTGTGTTCATCCATTTTTATGAGATGGCCCTTCATCCACTGGTTGTGCTCTTTTTGCTCAACTACAAATGTCCCAAGCGTGCTATCAATGCTGTTCAGCGAGCTTTTCATATCTCCAAGAGTGACTTTTATCTCTCCGGTATCGGTTTTTATTCCATCCAGATAGTCCAAGCCTATATCCAATTTCCGGCTAAATTCATAAGTCGTTAAAAACATAGCCTTTTAAATCCAGCTTTCTGCCTGTGCCTTCTATTATACTGCGATAACCGACATGCTGAACTTTTCCACGGATTATCACAGAATATCGTTTTATCTGTGTCTGCATGATTTAAACATGCATGTGAACTGTATTAAATCTTATCTGTTCTCAGCCATCAGCACTCTCTATGTAAGAACCTAATTTTCGATACTTATTTTATGAAAACTTTGCGTTCTTGGTGGCGTTCTCTGCGGTGCTTGATTTTATTCCCCGAAGAGAGCAAGGTCGCAAGGATAAGTTTAAAATGTTTAGTTTTTAACTATAGGTGCATGCAGGTAAAAACGTGGTTCGCAAGCTTCACACTTGATGAAGGCAGGATAACCGATGTTGAACTATTCCAGAAAGACATCGATTCCCTTGTAGAACGGCTCGAAGAACCATCGCTGTTGAGGGGCGAGGTTGCAGGTGAAGACCTCCGCGAGCTTGCAGTGAGATATGGTTTTGTTACATCAGGCGATGAGTACGATAGCTTGCTTCATCAACTAAATATTGAACTTGCAAAAAAACAAATAGCTCTGGCTGTTACACCCGACAGGCGGATTATAGCTGCCATCGAAGCCATCGACGACCTTGATGAGAGTTGCAACATCCTTGCCGACAGGTTGAAGGAATGGTACATGCTCAATTTCGGCGAGACTCCTTTAAAAGGCAAAGAGCTTGCTCATCATATAATCGGGATGGAAGAAGAAAAATCTGATAAAGATTTAAAGCCCATGCAGGGTTTCGCATCATCGCTTCTCGGCTTATACGATGCAAGAGGCACGCTCGAAGAATACCTCAAGGAAAACATGCACGCTGTGGCGCCGAACCTCACGAACATCGCAGGATATGCTCTCGGGGCGCGGCTTCTGAGCATCGCCGGAAGCCTTGGAAGGCTGGCTTCCATGCCTTCAAGCACCGTCCAAGTCCTCGGGGCGCACAATGCGCTGTTCAAGCACAGAAAAGGCAAAGCCCCCTCGCCAAAGCACGGCATAATCTTCAGGCATCCGCTCGTGAATAATTCGCCTATATACCAGCGTGGGAAGATCGCAAGGGCGCTGTCCTCGAAGCTCTCGCTTGCTGCGAGGTACGACTATTATTCAGGAGAATTAAATGAAAGCCTGCCCTCTGAGCTGACAGCGAAAGTGGAGGACATTAAGAAGCGCTGCAACGGATGATACAGATCGGCACGGATAAAAATAATCCATGAAAATCCGTCAAATCCATGTCATCCGTGTTCGATTTAGGCAAATCTGATGATGTAAAAAATTATATCGCTATAAACCCATCCTCTTTGCAATCTCCCCTACTGCTCTCAGCGCCTCCGAATCCTGAGGTAGCTCTGATAGCGGTCTTCCCTCAAGGTCGAACCTGGAAAGTGTCTCATCAAAAGGCACAATCCCAATAATATCCATTTTCAACTCCCTTGCGTATTCCTCAATTCTTGAGCGGTTCTCAGGTGTTACCTTATTCGCTATCACATGCATTTTTTTGATATTAAGACTCAGCGATATCGCAAGCTCGCGTATCCTCTCCGCGGTCTGCAAACCCCTGCGCGAGCCGTCCGTAACTACAAGGAGTTCATCGACATCGCGGATAATCCGCCGCGAAAGATGCTCAAGTCCGGCTGCGGTATCGATTATCGTAAGGTCGTAGTTCTTTAGTATCCTGTCCATTATCCCGCGCAAAAGGTTATTAGCAAAACAATAGCAGCCTGAGCCTTCGGGGCGCCCCATCACTACGAGGTCGTAACGCGGCATCTCATTCAGAACCTCATATACCTTTGACTCCAGCACCCTTTCCTTGTTCATATCAGGAGGCATCCTGTCGCGTTCTTCCAGCATGAACTCCCTCATGTCTCCTATCGTCTTATCCACTTTCACGCCCAGAACATCGGGCAGATTGGAGTCCGGGTCGGCGTCGATGGCAAGGAGGGTCTTTTTGTTTTGTGATAAGCATTTCACCAGCATCCCTGCTACCGCGGTCTTGCCTGTTCCCCCTTTGCCTGTGATTGCGATTACTCTCATAAATTTCAATGCTTTGCGTTCTTGGCGCTCTTTGCGGTGTTATTCAACTTTCACCGTAAAATACGCAAAGGGCGCAAAGAAAAACAACGAACTCAAAACGAACTTAAACTAAAACTCTTGAGTTCGTATAGAGTTCGTACCAGTTCGTTGTTAATTTTTTAACTCCATCTTATTTTTCTTTACTTTTCAGCACAACACGATCAATAGTGATCCTAGCGTTCTTGAAAACAAGCTTCACACCCTCGCCTCCAAACTGAGGTATCATGGCAGGCATTCCTGCAGGAAATGTTACCCCGGAAGGCAAAGAAAATGCAGGCGCAACTTCGCCAACCTCGGACGGTGCAGCCTCGGCGGCAGCCTCTTCCTTCACCCAGCGCTGGGTTATTGGATGCTGCTTTTTCTCAAGATAATCCCGAAGGCTCTTCAGGTCGCCTGCATCCTCTTCGGTTGGTATCTTGTCCACAAGCTCAGCAGGTATATCCGCCTTTATCTTTTCCTTCAGGTTCTTCGGCATCCACACAACGCGGCTCCAGCCCCCGTCAGCCTGGATGAACTTGGGCGAGCGGAAATAATTCACCCCAACGCCGAGGAATCCTATTATCTGCTTGCCTCCGCCTGTCTGGCCCGCCATTGTTGAGAACGCAAGCCCGTTGGGCGCAGTGCCGCTGAAATCCCTGTCAACCCACGCAATGCCGTCCACTTCAGGTATGTAGAATCCTACCACCTCGAAGCACCCGCAGCTTGTATGTGGGAATTCGAAGAATGAATGCAATTTTATACGCGAGAATTCGCCCCCCGATAGCGATGCGGCTTTCTCATTGACGCCTGAGTATTCCCCGCCTGTTTTATCCAG
>DAHXMQ010000135.1 GCA_027371625.1 Candidatus Methanoperedentaceae archaeon
CCACTGAATGCACTGTTGCGGGTAACGAGAGTGGACAAGACAGAATAATATGCCATGACAAAAAACCTCATGGTAATAGGAACGGCATCCCATGTGGGAAAAAGCGTATTTGTGACTGCGCTGTGCAGGATTCTATCAAAACGATATAAGGTGGCTCCGTTTAAGGCACAGAATATGAGCCTCAACTCCTGGGTAACGGAAGACGGCAGAGAGATAGGGATTGCGCAGGCGATACAGGCGAATGCGGCGAAGCAAAAGCCATGTGCTGATATGAATCCTGTTCTCCTGAAACCAAAAGGCGACCATATCTCACAGGTGATTATTCTCGGGAAACCTCATGCGGACAGGGAAGCGGGGGATTATTATGATTCGATAGATAGTACAATGTCAATCGTCAAAAGCGCATATAACAGGCTTGCGTCTGCCCACGAGGTAATAATAATCGAAGGGGCAGGTGGAGCGGCTGAGATAAACCTCTATAATCGCGATATAGTGAACACCGGCATGGCACGCTATGCAAAGCCTCCGATGATACTCGTTGGGGATATCGAACGCGGAGGGGTGTTTGCGAGCATATATGGCACCTTGCAGTTGTTACCACCTGATATAAGAAAGCTTGTCAGCGGGATTGTGATAAACAAATTCAGGGGAGATATGAAACTGCTCTACCATGGTTTAAAACAGCTTGAAGAGCTTACAGGTCTTCCTGTACTTGGGGTTATCCCGTATATGGATATGAGAATCCCGTCCGAGGACTCTGTGTCCATAAAAGATAAAACCGAAAACAAAAAGCCAGTAAGGATTGCGGTGATAAGGCTTCGCCACATCTCAAACTTCACGGATTTTGAGCCGCTTGAACATTATGCTGATGTGAGGTATATTGAGCTAAGCGATGAATTAGATGAGCCTGATGCTATCATATTGCCCGGCACCAAGAATACCATGGACGACATGAAAGAATTAAGCTCAAAAGGAATGGACGAAAGAATAATAAAAGAAGCGCAGAAGGGGATTCCTGTTATAGGAATATGCGGGGGCTACCAGATGCTGGGCAACGAAATCAACGACAGTGGCGTGGAAGGGACGGGAGGTGCATGTTTGATAAAGGGTCTCGGACTTCTTGATGTTTTTACAAATTTTGGCATGTATGAGAAAAAAACAAGGCAGGCAGAGAAGACCGTAACAGGAGACGGAGCTATTCTTGGGCAGATAAAAGGCGAGAAAGTTCAAGGGTACGAGATCCACATGGGGGAGACAACTGGTGGGATGCCAGCCTTCGGGGATGACGGAAGCGTGAGCGGTGATGGGCTCGTAATAGGCACATACCTTCACGGGCTTTTTGAAAACGAAAATATAAGGGAATCGTTTCTTGGCTATTTATAT
>DAHXMQ010000138.1 GCA_027371625.1 Candidatus Methanoperedentaceae archaeon
ACATTATACTCATTACGTTCTTTAATAAATTATAAGTGTTTACGAGTGGAATATCTCGTCATGGAATTTATCACCTCCTTCCGAATGGCAGCCATCGATACCAACTGCGAGTATCTCGGTATAAAACGCCTCCAGCTCATGGAAAATGCAGGCGCGGCAGTTGCCAATGCTGTAAAAAATAAGATAAGCTCTGGCAAAGTCGTGGTCATCGCAGGAAAAGGCAATAACGGAGGCGATGCCTTTGTGGCTGCGCGGCATCTGAGCAATTATGATGTCGTGGTTGTTCTTGTTGGTCGTAAAGAAGAAATTAAAACGCCCGAAGCCTTGCATAACTGGAATGCGCTTGAGAGAACCACTATGCCGCTAATTCAGGTCACGGATTCCACAGCCTTTGATGTTCCCATGATAAAAAATGCCGACATAGTCATCGACGGGATTTTCGGGATAGGCATAAAAGGGAAAATACGCGAGCCTGAGTCCACGGCAATCGATATCATCAATGATTCGAACGCCTTTGTGATTTCAGTGGATGTACCTTCGGGCTTCGACCCGGATGGCGGAGAATTTGATAAATCGGTACATGCAGGATTGACAGTAACCTTCCACAGAATGAAAAAAGGCATGCTTTCTCCTGACGCACGAAAATATACAGGCGAGGTTCAAGTAGTTGATATCGGTATTCCCAAGGAAGCGGAGTTTTTTGTTGGACCTGGCGATATAGGACCTTTTCTGAAAAGGCCTGCGACAAGCCATAAAGGCGATGCTGGAAGGGTTCTTGTAATCGGCGGAGGGGCATATTCAGGTGCACCTGCTCTTGCTGCCCTCGGTGCGCTTCGAGGAGGTGCGGATATAGTTACTGTGGCGGCGCCGAGGAATGTCGCGGACATAATCGCCTCGTTTTCCCCCAATCTCATTGTCCGAGCGCTTTCAAGCGACAGGCTGGTGGAGGATGATATCCCGGCTATTTCTGAGTTGATAAAAAAGCATGATGTAGTTGTCATGGGCATGGGACTTGGTGCCTCGGATGAAACTTTTTCTGCAGTTAAAAAAATAGTTCCCTTCTGCAAAAAAGCCGTAATCGATGCCGATGCGCTCCAGCCACAGTTAACCTCCCTGTTACATAGAAATATTATCGTCACACCTCATACAGGTGAAATGAAAAGATTATCGGGTGTTGAAGTTCCAGAAGAAGAAAAAGAAAAACTTGATTTTATCAGTAAGTTTACCGGAAATAACAATGTTACGGTGTTATTAAAAGGTGCTGTTGACATAATCTCGGACGGCACCGAAGTTAGAGCCAACAGGACAGGGAACGCTGGCATGACCGTTGGCGGAACAGGTGATGTGCTTGCGGGCTTGACAGGCGCTCTCTTTGCAAAACATGAAGCGTTTCCCGCAGCGTGCGCCGGCGCGTTCATCAACGGCGCGGCAGGGGACCTGGCGTTTGTGGAATTCGGATACGGTCTTCTTGCCACGGATGTCATTGATTGTATTCCTATGGTGATGAAGGAATGAGCGCGCGAATTTAAAAAGGAAAAAATCGAAACAGATCAGATATGTTTTCACATCTCCAGAAAGGCAGGGCAGGAATGGTAGATAT
>DAHXMQ010000051.1 GCA_027371625.1 Candidatus Methanoperedentaceae archaeon
TGCCCACATTTTTCCAAATTTCGCCACCAAAACCTTTATTCATGCTCAGGTTATACCATATAACGAGGTGAAATGTTGACCGAATATAAAATCGATTACTCACGTGCCCTTGAAACTGCGTGTTTAAAATGCGGCGACAAACACCGACCCGATTGCCCAGTGGGGATGGCAAAAGCGCAGATCAACTGCACGGACGACTTATTAACTGAATTTTATAAATGCAAATAAACCAAAACCTATTATATTCCTGAAGGCGTAAGTGCCCTCCGTGACCAACATAGCGGTGCTTGCTTCGGGAAGAGGTTCAAACCTTCAAGCGATTATTGACAGCATTGAAAGCGGATATCTGAAAGCGCAGATAACGGTTGTAATCAGCGATGTTGGCGATGCTTATGCTCTTGAGCGCGCAAGAAAGCATGGAATAGAAGCTGTTTTTATTGACACGAAAAGATTTTCTTCAAGGGAATTATACGAGAAAGAGGCTCTGAGAGTTTTAAGAAAACATGACGCTGAGCTGGTGCTTCTCGCAGGCTACATGAGAGTTGTCGGGCGAACATTGCTCGATGCATATAAAAATCGCATGCTCAACATCCATCCTGCACTGCTTCCTGCTTTCCCGGGTCTTCATGCACAGAAACAGGCTTTTGACCATGGCGTGAAGGTTGCAGGCTGCACGGTTCATTTTGTTGACGATAAGCTGGATGGCGGTCCTATCATCCTGCAACGGTGCGTGGAAGTGGCTGAGGACGACACAACAGAAACGCTTGCAGACAGGATACTTGAACAGGAGCACAAGATTTATCCCGAAGCTGTGAAATTGTTCGTCGAAAACAGGCTTCGTATAGAAGGACGAAAAGTGAAAATCATAAAATCATAAAAAAGGAATCATTATGCCATTGCGAACAACAGACCCAGAAATTTACGAAATAATCAGGCACGAGATAGAAAGACAGAGAAACAAATTGAACCTGATAGCCTCCGAGAACTATGCAAGCAAGGCAGTGCTTGCTGCCCAGGGCTCGGTGATGACGAATAAATATGCTGAGGGCTATCCAGGCAAACGGTATTACGGCGGATGCGAGTTCGTTGACGAGGCTGAGAAACTCGCTATCGAGAGGGCAAAGAAGCTTTTCAGGGCTGAGCATGTCAATGTACAGCCTCATTCAGGTTCGCAGGCTAATATGGCTGTATATCTTGCGATGCTAAAGTGCGGCGACACTATTCTGAGCATGGACTTATCGCACGGCGGGCATCTCTCGCACGGAAGCCCTGTGAATTTTTCCGGAAAGTTGTACAATATCGTGCCTTACGGCGTTTCAAGGGAAACAAAAACAATAGACTACGATGCCCTCTCTCTGCTTGCTAAAAAGCATAAGCCGAAGCTCATCATCGCCGGCGCAAGTGCATATCCCCGTGAGCTTGACTTTAAGAGGTTCAGAGAGATTGCAGACGAGGCAGGAGCTTTTTTACTGGCAGACATAGCCCACATTGCAGGACTTGTAGTTGCTGGAATACACTCCGACCCTGTGCCTTATGCCGATTTTGTCACCTCGACCACGCACAAGACGCTTCGAGGTCCGAGGGGAGGGATGATAATGTGTAAATCGGAATATGCCAAGGAGATTGATAAGACAGTTTTCCCGGGCATGCAGGGCGGTCCTCTTATGCATGTGATTGCTGCAAAAGCCGTAGCATTCAAGGAAGCGATGAATAAGGATTTTATTGATTACCAGAAGCAGATAGTGACGAATGCAAAGAAGATTGCCTCCGAGCTTGCTTCTCTTGGGTTTGAGATGGTATCCGGAGGTACTGATAACCATCTGATGCTTGTTGACCTCACAACGCTTGGTATCACGGGTAAGGACGCTGAGGCAAAGCTTGGCGAGGCTGGAATAATATTGAATAAGAACACCATACCTTTTGAGACGAAAAGCCCGTTCATCACAAGCGGGATCCGCATCGGGACGCCGGCTGCCACAACGCGTGGAATGAAGGAAAAAGAAATGAAGGTTATTGCACAGGCAATCGGTGAAACCCTTCACAATATGAATAATGCTGAACCAGTAAAAGAGGTAAAGAGAACCATTCTCGAACTTTGCAAGCAATTCCCCATACCTTATGACGAGGCTTACTGATGCAAGAGCTTCCTGAGGTTAACGACCCCCGAATCATAGACGGCAGGAAAATAGCACAGGGCATAGAGGAGAAGGTCAAGAAAGAAATCGGAAAATTCATTGAAGAAAAAGGCATAAAACCGGCTCTTGCCACCATACTCGTGGGAGAACATCCCCCTTCAAAACTGTATGTAAAGCTCAAGCACTGGGCATGCAAACGCGTGGGCATAATATCCGAAGACCACAAGTTTCCTGAGAATGCAGCGCAGGAGGAAGTAATCGGGTTGATCGAAAACCTGAACAGGCGACCAGAGATACACGGGATACTCGTGCAGCTTCCTCTGCCGATGCACATCGATGAACGCGAGGTGATGACGCACATCGCACCAGATAAGGATGTGGATGGTTTCAATCCCGTCAATATGGGAAAGATGCTCATAGGCAGGGAGGGTTTCGTGCCCTGCACACCTAAGGGTATTGTAACGGCGCTTTCGGAATTCGGTATAGACCCTAAAGGCAAGGAGGTCGTGGTGGTAGGACACAGCAACGTGGTAGGAAAACCCGCCGCGATAATGCTGCTCAACCGCAATGCCACGGTCAAGGTTTGCCATGTCTATACAAAAGACCTGAGAAGCCATACACGGGAGGCGGACATTCTCATTGTAGCCACAGGCGTGCGCAGTCTCATCAAAGCAGATATGGTAAAGGAAGGAGCA
>DAHXMQ010000053.1 GCA_027371625.1 Candidatus Methanoperedentaceae archaeon
AGGTATACGGGCTTCTTATTTCCAAAGATGCTTTGAGTAAGTATTCCCCAAAGGATGTAATTTTGCATCTTTCAAGAGTGTTCAACATCAAGATTGGAGATAACTGGGTAGTTTCAGAGGTTCCTAAAAAAACACGATTGCTGATTGAAAAATTGGGGATTGAGAATATTACGTAAAAAAAGGGAGAGTTACGGGTTAAATGACCTTAAGTGGGTTGGTTCTATGACTATTTTTTTATACGTGACAGCTAATTTAATCTTGCTGCCTTCTCTTAAACTCCAGCCCGACCTATTGCAAGCCCCCCCCTCTTTGGCGCGGGCGTCGGCTATGTGTGGGCTAAGATTAAATAGCTTGTAAATCAACTATAGATTATGCCAGTAGAAAAGATACCATCATGGTTTAAACAAGTTTTAATGCCCGAGTTCAATGAGATTAAAGGGGAGCTTAAGGCTATCAACGTTCGGATAGATTCGACGAATGAACGGATTGACACTTTAGAATCAAAAATAGATACTCGAATAGACGCTCTTGATGGGAAAATAGACAGCCTCAGAAATGAAACAAAAACCGAGATAAATAGTGTAAGAAGTGAAATAACCAGCGTTAGAAATGAGATATCCAGCCTGAGAACTGAAATGAACGTAAAGTTTGATTCACTGGAAAAGCGTATCCCTGTTATAGAAAAGATAACTGCGTTAGAGCTTAAAATAGCTGATATAGAGAAAAGGCTTGCAGTGGCATAAAGAAAGTGATGGGAACTCAAATCACAAAAACCTCAAGCTCCCTCGAAGGCAAAACAATTGTACTGGGCATCACAGGCAGCATCGCAGCCGTGCGGTGCGTAGAGCTTGCGCGGGAACTCAGGAGGCACGGCGCGGAGGTGTATGCTGTCATGACATCTTCTGCGCAGAAAATCCTGCATCCTGAAGCCATGCGCTACGCCACCGGCAATCCTGTGATTACGGAAATAACAGGCAATGTGGAGCATGTGGAATTCTGTGGAATCGGAGGCAGAGCCTCTCTTTTGCTGATTGCGCCGTGCACTGCGAACACGATTGGCAAAATAGCACACGGAATCGACGATACACCGGTCACGACATTTGCAACAACGGCTTTCGGCTCAGGTATTCCGATTATGATTGTGCCTGCGATGCACGGCTCCATGTAC
>DAHXMQ010000169.1 GCA_027371625.1 Candidatus Methanoperedentaceae archaeon
CGTGAGAGTGCCTCGGAAATTTTTCGTGGATAATTTTAAATATTGAGCGGGCATAATTATAAAAAGAAGCAAGAGTGATAAAATGGCTGTAGAACTAAAAGAGGGAGTGTACTGGGTCGGAGTCGTTGACTGGAACATCAAGAAGTTTCACGGACACGAATATTCAACGCATAGAGGCACTTCATATAACTGTTATCTTATAATCGATGAGAAAGTTGCCCTCGTTGATACGGTATATGGTCCGTATTCCCATCAGATGATAGAGAACATTGAAAAGCTCATCGATGTCAAGAAGATCGATTATGTGATAGCGAACCATGCAGAGACAGACCATTCAGGCGGGCTTCCTGAACTGATGAGACTGATACCCGATGCAACTGTTCTGGTCTCGGAGAAGGGAGCCGAGAGCGTCTATAAACATTACCAGCACCACTGGAATTTCAAGGTTGTGAAAACTGGCGACAGCATAAGCCTTGGCAAGAACAGCCTTGTATTCGTAATGGCACCGATGCTTCACTGGCCCGACAGCATGTTCACGTACCTTACAGGCAAGAATATCCTGATGCCCAACGACGCTTTTGGCATGCACTATGCATCGTCCGGGCGCTTCAATGATGAAGTGGACGAGATTGAAGTGTATCAGGAAGCGATAAAATTCTACGCGAATATTCTCACGCCTTTTTCCGAGCTTGTTATCAAGAAAATAGACGAGTTCAAGAAATTGAACATTCCAGTGGATATCATTGCCCCGAGCCACGGGATTATATGGAGGAAAGACCCACTGCAAATCGTAGATGCTTATTACAAATGGGCATCGGGACCAAACGACTGCTCTGCCGTGATAATCTACGATACCATGTGGAACGCCACTGAAAAGATGGCGCAGGCGATAGGAGATGGGCTTGAGAAGGAGGGAGTGAACTATAAGATGTTCCACATGGGGGTGTGCGACCGCAATGATGTGTTGACCGAGATTTTCAAGGCAAGAGGGATACTCATCGGTTCGCCCACGCTGAATAACGGTCTTCTGCCTACCATCAAGCCAATACTTGAGGACCTGAAGGGATTGAGGTTCAAGAACAAGGTCGGAGCAGCCTTCGGCTCCTACGGCTGGAGCGGGGAGAACGTGAAGCTCATCGAGGAGAACCTTGAGAAGGCAAGGATTAAAGTGGTGCAGGAAGGCATCAAATTCAAGTGGCAGCCGACAGTGGAAGAGCTTGAGAAGTGCTTGGAGTTCGGGAGGGCTTTTGCGGCGAAGGTGAAAGGGGGGTAAAAGACCCCGCATTTAAATGCGGGGATTGAACCGCAGATGAACGCAGATTTGCTCGATTTGAATATTTTCACTCCGCTTGCCACAGGGTTTTAAGTATAGACCTTGAAGTATTGGCTATGGATAGACCAGGGAAAGAGCTCCGCCATGACAGGCACACGGTATCATTGCTCACAGACCATCTGGTGATAACTCCAAAATACCGTGGTAAAATCCTGATAGGTGAGGTTGCTTTTGTTGCAGAAGGAGTCATCAGGGGAACATGTGCGGAGATGGGCATCAAGATTATTGACATGGCTGTAAATATAGACCATGTGCACATGTTTTTCCAGTACCCGCCAAAATACTCATTAAGTTTCATCGCCAAGAAAATCAAAGGAAGGTCGAGCAGGATATTGAGGCAGGAATTCCCGCATCTCAGAGATTGGTGCGAAGGTCATCTCTGGTCTTCGGGCTGTTACCACGGCTCGGTCGGGCAGGGCTGGGAGGTAGTTGAGAAATACATTTCCTCGCAGAATTGCGTCGGCGGTGAGAAAGGTTTATAAGCAAAAAACGATAGCAAGCCCATGTACTTAAGTACGGGGTATAGTGACTGCTTGACGCGCTCGTTATCATGCTCTCAAAAGATAGAAGCCAAAACAACTGTCTCCAAGTGCAAACTATGCGCACGCCTTGTAAGATTGCTACTTTCTGCTATTTCCAGACAATGTACTGGTTATTCATCGGATAGATATCAACTCGCTCAGAATATAAAACGTACTTATTTATCTATACCGTGAGTTAAAAAGATAGATGAAGTATTGTGCATATAAAGGAGTTAAGTGAAATCGTTGACTTTGAGAAAATGTAAAGTGATAAGTATGATAGATGTATCGACCCTCGTAGGTTCTGTGATAGGTGGTGTAGTTGCATCTATAATAGCAATTGTTATTTGGGAGTGGTACAGACAGCCAAACTTGGTTATTGAAATTCCCAATAAAATATCAGGTACAGAGCCTGCAATACAGCCTCAATTTCCTAGGGCATTTTATCATCTAAGAGCTGCGAATAAGGGAAAAACTCCTGCTTATAATTGTAGGATAACAATGAAATTTAAAGATGTTAATACTGAAAAACAATTATTCACAGTAAATGGAAAATGGGATAGAGGACCGCAACCATTGTTGTATATGCCTTTTCCTAAACAAGTACTACCAAATGGAGAGATTAAAGGTAATATTGAGGAAGTTGCACATGATTTTCTAGTACCTTTTGCAGAAGTAATTGATATTTATCCTAACACATCGGAGAGTTTTTGTATCGTTGTTAAATATACGATAATGAAGATTATTGTTATGCATTTAGTTCATGGAGTTATCTCAAAGGTATAGGTCACAAGGTAGATAATTGGAAACTGAACATCGGTGAATACATAGTAGAAATTGAACTTACTTATTCTGGCAAAAAGTTTATCGAGAAAGTTTATTTGAGAAATCCTGACAAAACGATGATGAATGTGGAAATTAAAAAACCTTAGTGAAAGATAATTCAAAGTTTAGGGTGAAACAATTAAATGAAGCAAAGAAATCTGAAACTTTATTTAGAGAACTCGGTAATAAACATGTATTTTCAAGACGATGCCCCTTATCTAAGGGATTTGACCCAACAGTTTTGGGAAGAAGTACTACCTCAGTTTACTGTTTACGTTTCAGAAATTGTCCTTGATGAAATCAGGGCAACTCCAGAACTGAATTTACGAAGTGAACTGGAAAACTTGATAAAAGACTTTGAGGTTCTGGAAATAACAGAAGATGTCGTCAGATTATCAAATGCTTATTTATCTCACAGACGCTTACCGCGCGGGGATGCTCTTCATTTAGCCTCCGCAAGTATTGAAGAAATGGATTTTCTGGTCACATGGAATCTACGGCATCTTTATAAGCATGGGACACAAGAGATGATACGTGAGGTGAATGCGAGGTTAAGGATTCCAGTCCCAACGATTGTAACCCCTGATGACTTCTTAGGAGAAGAAGAGGTATAAAATATGCAATTAAAAGAAGTTAACGAGAAGATAAAAGAAAAAATAAGGAAGAAAGTGCAAAGAGAATTCCCGAATTGTAAGAGTTTGCAGGATATTCATTACTACCGCTACATTAAAGAAATTGAATGGCAAAAAATGTCCCCTGCTGAGATTGTTAAAGATATAAAAAGGGGTGCCAGCGAAATCAAAAAAGAGATGAGAGTGCCTGTACCGGCATGAAAATGCCATTCATAAAGCACCGTGCCTGTTCTACAAGTGCCTTGTGTCTATTTCTAAAGATGGGGCAACTTCTGATTTCTTCTTGATTTTTGCGCCTGAAAAGATGCATTAGAAAGCCAGCGAACGATTGAAATGCCAAAACCATGAGCATCGGAGTCAGGATGCTTCGCACCTCGGTGCGGAGTCAGTGACTGCAACGATTGGTGTGTTTATGCGCATCCATAAGGCGATACTCATCCCCGATGCGAAGCAGCGGCGCAGTCACAAGTTGAAGGATTTGTGTTTCCTGCTGATTTGTTTCTTTGTTTTATGTTCCTGACCCGGAACCAGAAAGTATTTTTGTCATAACAGCCTTTGATTTGACAGGCAAACCATTAATGGCTTATAAACGCAGGAGCCAGAAGAAAAAATGAAGAAAAGTAAATATCCAAAAGGTTGGGATGAAGATAGGGTGAACAGGGTTCTAGCCCATTATGAAAAACAAACCGAGGAGGAAGCCGTAGCAGAGGATGCGGCGGCGTATGAGACCAGAACTCAAACTGCGATGGATATCCCTGTTCAATTAGTTCCTAAAGTCAGGGAGCTTATAGCAAAGCATCAAGCATTACAAGATGTGGAAACAACAGCAGATGACATGGGCTAAATATCGTATCGCAATTGTTCATCCGGTTTGACAAGTCGGCAAATTTCTGATATTGTAGTTTAAATCTGCGTTCATCAGCGGTTCCCTTATTCAAACAGCCTTGCTATCAGCCACTGCGTCTCGAACTTCACAAGGTCTTTATAGCTCTGTCCCACACCGAGAAAAAGTATGGGTTTGCCTGTTGTGTAGGATATGGAGATTGCTGCGCCGCCTTTAGCATCCGCATCAGCCTTTGTCAGGATGCTGCCGTTGAATGGCACCGCACTGTTAAAGAGCTTTGCCCTCTCCACAGCATCGTTTCCAGCCACTGCCTCATCCACAAAGATAACAAGGTCGGGCTGGTTTACCCTGCACACCTTCTTTAATTGATCCATCAGGTTGACATTGGTATGCATCCTTCCTGCCGTATCAGCCAGCACGATATCCTTGTGCTTTGCTTTCGCGAACTGGATTGCATCATAGACCACGGCAGCCGGGTCTGCGCCTTCCTGGTGTTTTATGAGCTTTATCCCCAGCGCCTCGGCATGCATGTCAATCTGCTCGATAGCGCCTGCGCGGAAGGTGTCGCCTGCTGCAATTACCACGGAATAGCCCTTTTCCATGAGGCGCTGCGCCATTTTCGCTATCGTGGTCGTCTTTCCCGTTCCGTTCACTCCAACAAAAACAATGCTCACAGGCTTTTTTGCTTTCTTAACAAATTCATCAAAATCAAAAGAATCAACCGAGATCACTTTCAATATGGCATTTTTCATTGCAGTCTCAACGATTTTCCCTGTATCCGAGCCTATTCTTCTTCGCGTTCCCACAAGTTCGTTCTTCACTGATTCAACTATTTTTTCAGCAACAGGAAGTGCCACATCGCTCTCAAGAAGCGCCATTTCAAGCTCCCAGAGGTTGTCCTGCAGGCTTTTCTCCTCGATTATGAACTCCTGTTCAAGAACCGCTGCCTTTATTTTATCATATATGCCGATTTTTTCAGGCGGTTTTTGTATTTCAGGCTCTGGGGCTTCCTTAACGACTTCAGTTTCTACAGGCGTTATTGCTTCTTTCTCTTTTTCCTCTATCGCCTCGCCGAGTACTGTTTTGAAACTTCCAAGCTTTTCTTTGAGTTTTTCAAACATATTACTGGGCGCTCATGGGCTGCCTTGATTGCTGAAGCGAAAGCTGATGTTTCTGCACGGTTTTCTGGATGTTTTGCAGTTCCTGGGCGAGTTTTGCAAGTGTATTGTTCAATTGCTCATGGTACTTGGTAAGCTCATCCCTGCGCTTTTCGAGGAATGCCTTTGCCTCATCTGTCTTCTTTTCCACGCTCACGCCAGCGCCTATCCCGACAACTATATTTTCAGTATCTGCAAGTGTAGCTTTCGTGAAAGAACCGAATCCTATGGGTACAAGTATTTCTTTTCCTGCTGGCTCATTCTTCAGGGCTGCTATTGTCACAAGCGCAGTTTCCACATCCTTAATGGTGAGCTGTACCATATTGATCTGCTGGGCTATTGCCTCCGCCTGGTACTGGTAAACCTGATGCTTCTCTGATAATTCAGCAAGCTGCTGCTGCGTCAATACACCGCTCATTCTTTCGCCTCTTCTACGGATTCGATCTTTATTGCGCCTCTTTTCAAGCCGTGTTCGCTTCCGATCAAGGAATATGCTTTCTCCTGTGCGTTATTCTTATTGTGAGATGGTATATTCTTTGTAAACTTTTCCCACTTTTGTCCGGCTTTAAAGGCTCCTTTTACGATAAAATTCATCTTATCACCTGAATGAGGGTTTGAGTTGTACTCAATCGGATATATATCTACTGGCAGTTACATTATTTTCATAGTACAGTCAAGTTTTTTGATTGAATTCTTGTAAAGAGCTAATAACCTACCCAGTCAGCTTTGGTTTT
>DAHXMQ010000182.1 GCA_027371625.1 Candidatus Methanoperedentaceae archaeon
GTTGTCCACAAAATGGGGTTCACTCCAGAACATTGCTCTTATTTTCCTCAAAAACTTTAAGGGCTTCATCTTTATAATCCATATTGCAGTTTATAGCGCTAACTTCTCATAAAAACTTTTGCTGCAAAGAATGAAATTGAGAATATCACATCAGCGCCTATCTGAAAGGTGTTATCCAGGGAATCATTATGTTTCTTCTTACTCGAATAGACTCGATACTTAATCCTTCAATCTTGGAATATGGCTTCCTATCATTTGTTTTACCTGTTGCTACTTAGTATTTTTCTTATTATCGCTCCGCTGCTGCATAGCTCGCACTCCTCAAACGCTTTTATCCTTATTACCTTTGCATGTATGCCATGGGCTTTCAATCGAGCTTCCAGCTCCTTTTCATCGAAAAACTGGTTTTTACCCAGGGCTATAATATCGGGTTTTATCCCCCTGAGAGGCTCAAACATATCTGTTTCGCTTCCCAGCATCGCCATATCCACGATGCGCAGCGCCGACACCATCGCAAGCCTCTGCCCTTCCGGCACAATGGGCTTTGGTTTGTGCTTTACCATCGAATCACGAGCCACGATTACGTAAAGCTCATCGCCGAGTGCCTTTGCTGCTGAAAGATATAACAGGTGACCGGGGTGGAGTATATCAAACGTGCCTGTTGCAAGGACTCTGACCATGTTAATATACCACCATAATATTGTTATTTCGCTATCAGAAGAATCTCTCCATTTTTTTCTTCCGTCTCTTTGCTAAGAACGTATTTGTATTTTCTAGTTTCTAACTTAACTTCATGTTTATATTGCTCCAATAAATTCTGGAGTGTTTCTTTTTCAGGGATTCCGGGAGAGCGATATGAAACGACTAAAATGCTATCCTGAAATTTTTTAAATAACCTATCAAACGCTTTTTCTATCTCATTCTTATCAACCCAGACGTTCTTTTCTGATTTAAATGGTCTATGTTTATATGAATAATCTATTTTATCAGGCCAGTTCTTGTAATCGACTATTCCCTCCAGAAAGTGATAAAAGTGCAGATAATCGACACCAACGCCTTGAGGGGAAACATAAGGCGTATCAATGTACACCATATCATAACCATCAGGAATGTCGAAAACATCGAAATTTAAAGCTTTGTTATGTCTGCCATTTGAGAACACCGCATCATTAAATTCCTTACTGAATTTTCTGAAATAATATTGGAAAGGTTTATCCCATGTTGCTTTGTTTCCAAAACTCCTCGGAACATCTGCAAATCTCACATACAAATTTTTTCTATGGAATAAATTGAATGGTCTTTTTACTAAACACGCTTGTCCCAACGCTGCAAACGCAATTGCTTTTTTATATTTATCTTCTAATTGATTTATATTAGTGATTATCATGTCTAAAAAAGCATTTTCATCATCCGTATAATATATATCTTTAAAAGTATCCTGAATAAAAGTCGGATAATTAATACTGCCATCCTCTGTCAGGACAAACTCTATATCTTGGTCATTCAAAATTACTGAACTATTTTCTATAATCGCCAATGCCACCTGATAGTTAAACTTTAAGATATCGTTGCATGCGACCTCTTTTTGATTCTTTTTCGCATGAAAGCCAATGCATGCAGTACCACTGAATGCATCAAGGAACGTTTCAAATCTGAGAGAGTGGATATTTCTCCAAATCCAATCTATTATTTTCTGTTTGCTACCTTGATATCGCGTGACAGGGAAGTTGTAGTTGCATGTTTGCCATCCTGCCATAAGTTGCATCTGGTAATGCTTTGCCATAAAGTTCTATTGGCCTTCTATTACGTCAATCATACATATATCGTGCAGTCAATATCCAGAAACATCACGCACGCTTCTCCTTTTCCGCCCCAATTCCTGGGATTATCCACATCTACTGTAATACTTGGCAGATTCTTGACCGCATTGACAAGATATTTGTTTATCTCAAGATTGCACGAAGGTAAGCAAATTATATGCTCGCTCACCTGCTTGCATTCCAGCAATAGCTCATGGAACGGGTCTATCACCTGCCAGGCATAATCCAGAGTGCTCAGGAATTCGCAGAACTCATCATAATCGCTTTTCTGGAAAGCTTCCTCGAAAGCATCCTTTTCAAGAAGCGCCGTGAAGCACTGAATATAAACGTCCTGAAAGGATTTTGGCTTAAAAGGCAGGTTGAAGGCGTCGCAGCACACCACTTCAAGCCCCTGTTCCTTAGCTTGCTTGCATAAGCCCATGTTATTGTCTATCCCCACGAAAAGCTCCCATTCATCACCTTTTCTTTCGTACAGCTTTGAATGCCCGCCACAACTGATTTCAAGAATTGATTTTGGTTTTATCATATTAGTTTTCATTTTGAAGTTGTTGATTTAATAAAATTAATTTCATCATGTACGCTCTATTTCCTCCTGCGCCCAGAGATAGAGTTCAAGCTTAATCCTGAAGTCTCCCATTGCCAGCTTATTAATGACCTCCAACCCCTCCTGTCTCATCAATTTCCCGGCTCTCACAGCAGCGACGATCAACCCGATTAAACCCGTGAACTTAAATCCCTTCGCTTCTGCAAATCTTCTTGCGTTTGTTTCGTCAAGAATAAGCCTATCATTAGATTGAGCTGCCAGAAATAAACTTGCCTCTCCTGAATCCATTCCATATTTTTTCAGTTCAACCGGGTTTCCTTTATATTCAATAACATGAATCCATTGATGAATCGCTTCTTTGAATGCTTCTGCATCGGGCGATTCTTCCTTCAGTATTTCTTTCTTAATCATTGTGGTAATATACACGTTTTCAAATACGGTTTTGAGCACGTCCAGTTTGCCTATTCTCGCTAGGGCAATAAGAGTAGATGAATCGACTAATATCCGCATTTTAAAGCCAGCTCTCTGCTTCTCTTGCGTCCTTTTTTGCCTCATCTGCACTTTGCTTAAAAAAAGGAATCCCCCTCTCAGATAGGTATCTTGCCATCTCTTGTATCGAAACCCCTGAAAACTCGGCTGCTCTGCATAATGAAAATTCATCATCGATATATTTTGCCATGGCGATTTTCATGCGCAACTCACGGATTCCGCCCTCGATTACCCTTCTTATTACCTCTGATCTTGATGAACTGAGCATTTCAGCGAGTTCATTCAAAATTTTCATATTTTTCTCATCGATCCTGACCTGCATGCTTTCCATGCTAATTACATTGTACCCAGATGTAATTAATTTTATGGTAAGCACGACGGCGTTTATATGCAGAACAATTTCAAAAACCTTATAAATGAACCCAGCGCATCTCGACCTGTGATCAATATGGTCGTCAAAGTCGGATTTATAAAACTTGGAAATCTCGGCACCTCACAGTCAATAGACCTATTGCTTGATGAGATTGCGGCGAGAGAGGGAATCGCAGTGCGAGTATTCGGAACAGGGGCGAAGATGGGAAAGGAAGAGGCTGAAAGTACAAAACATTTCAAGGAGTGGAATCCTAATTTTGCGGTAATGATAAGCCCGAATTCAAGCGCACCAGGACCGACTGCTGCAAGGGACGTCTGGAAAGGCACGCCCACGATTGTTATCTCGGACGGGCCCACAAAGAAAGAGGACAGGGAGAAACTTGAGCAGGCGGGTTTCGGGTACATAATACTGCCGGTTGACCCACTAATCGGTGCAAAGAGAGAATTCCTCGACCCGGTTGAAATGGTCTCGTTCAACAGCGACGCCGCAAAAGTCCTATCCGTCTGCGGCGCCATCAGGCTTGTCCAGACCGAGATAGACAAGGTGATAGACCAGGCGGCTACAGGGCAACCTCTGGCTTTGCCGAAAGTCCTTGCCAAACCTGAGAAATGCGTGG